>NZ_JAKTIM010000051.1:0-241516 GCF_027855455.1 Acinetobacter sp. AOR01_HL
ATCATTAAGAGAATTGAAGAACAACTTGTGTGGATTTTTACTGATTGATTAATCGAAATAATTTTCATTGATTGATTGGTTTAAATTACTCGAAGTTTATTTGAGCGAAATTTAAGTCAGTAATTGATGAGCCAGAATTGGTACCTTGTCTATAAATAAGGTGCAAAATGATTTTAACTGAAGAGTTTGATCATGGCTCAGATTGAACGCTGGCGGCAGGCTTAACACATGCAAGTCGAGCGGGGGAAGGTAGCTTGCTACTGGACCTAGCGGCGGACGGGTGAGTAATGCTTAGGAATCTGCCTATTAGTGGGGGACAACATCTCGAAAGGGATGCTAATACCGCATACGTCCTACGGGAGAAAGCAGGGGATCTTCGGACCTTGCGCTAATAGATGAGCCTAAGTCGGATTAGCTAGTTGGTGGGGTAAAGGCCTACCAAGGCGACGATCTGTAGCGGGTCTGAGAGGATGATCCGCCACACTGGGACTGAGACACGGCCCAGACTCCTACGGGAGGCAGCAGTGGGGAATATTGGACAATGGGGGGAACCCTGATCCAGCCATGCCGCGTGTGTGAAGAAGGCCTTATGGTTGTAAAGCACTTTAAGCGAGGAGGAGGCTACTTTAGTTAATACCTAGAGATAGTGGACGTTACTCGCAGAATAAGCACCGGCTAACTCTGTGCCAGCAGCCGCGGTAATACAGAGGGTGCGAGCGTTAATCGGATTTACTGGGCGTAAAGCGTGCGTAGGCGGCTTATTAAGTCGGATGTGAAATCCCCGAGCTTAACTTGGGAATTGCATTCGATACTGGTGAGCTAGAGTATGGGAGAGGATGGTAGAATTCCAGGTGTAGCGGTGAAATGCGTAGAGATCTGGAGGAATACCGATGGCGAAGGCAGCCATCTGGCCTAATACTGACGCTGAGGTACGAAAGCATGGGGAGCAAACAGGATTAGATACCCTGGTAGTCCATGCCGTAAACGATGTCTACTAGCCGTTGGGGCCTTTGAGGCTTTAGTGGCGCAGCTAACGCGATAAGTAGACCGCCTGGGGAGTACGGTCGCAAGACTAAAACTCAAATGAATTGACGGGGGCCCGCACAAGCGGTGGAGCATGTGGTTTAATTCGATGCAACGCGAAGAACCTTACCTGGCCTTGACATACTAGAAACTTTCCAGAGATGGATTGGTGCCTTCGGGAATCTAGATACAGGTGCTGCATGGCTGTCGTCAGCTCGTGTCGTGAGATGTTGGGTTAAGTCCCGCAACGAGCGCAACCCTTTTCCTTACTTGCCAGCATTTCGGATGGGAACTTTAAGGATACTGCCAGTGACAAACTGGAGGAAGGCGGGGACGACGTCAAGTCATCATGGCCCTTACGGCCAGGGCTACACACGTGCTACAATGGTCGGTACAAAGGGTTGCTACACAGCGATGTGATGCTAATCTCAAAAAGCCGATCGTAGTCCGGATTGGAGTCTGCAACTCGACTCCATGAAGTCGGAATCGCTAGTAATCGCGGATCAGAATGCCGCGGTGAATACGTTCCCGGGCCTTGTACACACCGCCCGTCACACCATGGGAGTTTGTTGCACCAGAAGTAGCTAGCCTAACTGCAAAGAGGGCGGTTACCACGGTGTGGCCGATGACTGGGGTGAAGTCGTAACAAGGTAGCCGTAGGGGAACCTGCGGCTGGATCACCTCCTTAACGAAAGATTGACGATTGGTAAGAATCCACAACAAGTTGTTCTTCATAGATGTATCTGAGGGTCTGTAGCTCAGTTGGTTAGAGCACACGCTTGATAAGCGTGGGGTCACAAGTTCAAGTCTTGTCAGACCCACCATGACTTTGACTGGTTGAAGTTATAGATAAAAGATACATGATTGATGATGTAAGCTGGGGACTTAGCTTAGTTGGTAGAGCGCCTGCTTTGCACGCAGGAGGTCAGGAGTTCGACTCTCCTAGTCTCCACCAGAACTTAAGATAAGTTCGGATTACAGAAATTAGTAAATAAAGATTGAGATCTTGGTTTATTAACTTCTGTGATTTCATTATCACGGTAATTAGTGTGATCTGACGAAGACACATTAACTCATTAACAGATTGGCAAAATTGAGTCTGAAATAAATTGTTCACTCAAGAGTTTAGGTTAAGCGATTAATCTAGATGAATTGAGAACTAGCAAATTAACTGAATCAAGCGTTTTGGTATGTGAATTTAGATTGAAGCTGTACGGTGCTTAAGTGCACAGTGCTCTAAACTGAAATGTTGAAGTTACTAACTTGTAGGTAACATCGACTGTTTGGGGTTGTATAGTCAAGTAATTAAGTGCATGTGGTGGATGCCTTGGCAGTCAGAGGCGATGAAAGACGTGATAGCCTGCGAAAAGCTCCGGGGAGGCGGCAAATATCCTTTGATCCGGAGATGTCTGAATGGGGGAACCCACCTACTTTAAGGTAGGTATTGCAACATGAATACATAGTGTTGCAAGGCGAACGAGGGGAAGTGAAACATCTCAGTACCCTTAGGAAAAGAAATCAATTGAGATTCCCTCAGTAGCGGCGAGCGAACGGGGATCAGCCCATTAAGTTATGTGTGTTTTAGTGGAACGCTCTGGGAAGTGCGAACGTAGAGGGTGATATTCCCGTACACGAAAGGGCACACATAATGATGACGAGTAGGGCGAGGCACGTGAAACCTTGTCTGAATATGGGGGGACCATCCTCCAAGGCTAAATACTCCTGACTGACCGATAGTGAACCAGTACCGTGAGGGAAAGGCGAAAAGAACCCCTGTGAGGGGAGTGAAATAGATCCTGAAACCGCATGCATACAAGCAGTGGGAGCACCTTCGTGGTGTGACTGCGTACCTTTTGTATAATGGGTCAGCGACTTATATTCAGTAGCGAGGTTAACCGTATAGGGGAGCCGTAGAGAAATCGAGTCTTAATAGGGCGTTTAGTTGCTGGGTATAGACCCGAAACCAGGCGATCTATCCATGAGCAGGTTGAAGGTTGGGTAACACTAACTGGAGGACCGAACCCACTGTCGTTGAAAAGCCAGGGGATGACTTGTGGATAGGGGTGAAAGGCTAATCAAGCCTGGTGATAGCTGGTTCTCCCCGAAAGCTATTTAGGTAGCGCCTCGGACGAATACCATAGGGGGTAGAGCACTGTTTCGGCTAGGGGGTCATCCCGACTTACCAAACCGATGCAAACTCCGAATACCTATGAGTACTATCCGGGAGACAGACTGCGGGTGCTAACGTCCGTAGTCAAGAGGAAAACAATCCAGACCGCCAGCTAAGGCCCCAAAATCATAGTTAAGTGGGAAACGATGTGGGAAGGCATAGACAGCTAGGAGGTTGGCTTAGAAGCAGCCACCCTTTAAAGAAAGCGTAATAGCTCACTAGTCGAGTCGGCCTGCGCGGAAGATGTAACGGGGCTAAAACTATGTGCCGAAGCTGCGGATGTATACTTTGTATACGTGGTAGGGGAGCGTTCTGTAAGCCGATGAAGGTGTGTTGAGAAGCATGCTGGAGGTATCAGAAGTGCGAATGCTGACGTGAGTAACGACAAAACGGGTGAAAAACCCGTTCGCCGAAAGACCAAGGGTTCCAGTCCAACGTTAATCGGGGCTGGGTGAGTCGACCCCTAAGGCGAGGCCGAAAGGCGTAGTCGATGGGAAAATGGTTAATATTCCATTACTTCTGTGTAATGCGATGAGAGGACGGAGAAGGCTAAATCAGCCTGGCGTTGGTTGTCCAGGTGAAAGGATGTAGGCATGTATCTTAGGCAAATCCGGGGTACTCTATGCTGAGATCTGATAGCAAGCTGTACTTGTACAGCGAAGTGGTTGATGCCATGCTTCCAGGAAAAGTCTCTAAGCTTCAGTTACACAGGAATCGTACCCGAAACCGACACAGGTGGTCAGGTCGAGTAGACCAAGGCGCTTGAGAGAACTCTGCTGAAGGAACTAGGCAAAATGGTACCGTAACTTCGGGAGAAGGTACGCTGTTGTTGGTGATGGAACTCGCTTCCTGAGCTGACGACAGCCGCAGAAACCAGGCCGCTGCAACTGTTTATTAAAAACATAGCACTCTGCAAACACGAAAGTGGACGTATAGGGTGTGATGCCTGCCCGGTGCTGGAAGGTTAATTGATGGGGTTAGCGTAAGCGAAGCTCTTGATCGAAGCCCCAGTAAACGGCGGCCGTAACTATAACGGTCCTAAGGTAGCGAAATTCCTTGTCGGGTAAGTTCCGACCTGCACGAATGGCATAATGATGGCGGCGCTGTCTCCAGCAGAGGCTCAGTGAAATCGAAATCGCTGTGAAGATGCAGTGTACCCGCGGCTAGACGGAAAGACCCCGTGAACCTTTACTGCAGCTTGACACTGAACTTTGACCTTACTTGTGTAGGATAGGTGGGAGGCTTTGAAGCTGGAACGCTAGTTCCAGTGGAGCCGTCCTTGAAATACCACCCTGGTAATGTTGAGGTTCTAACTCTGTCCCGTGATCCGGGACGAGGACCGTGTCTGGTGGGTAGTTTGACTGGGGCGGTCTCCTCCTAAAGAGTAACGGAGGAGTACGAAGGTGCGCTCAGCGTGGTCGGAAATCACGCGTAGAGTATAAAGGCAAAAGCGCGCTTAACTGCGAGACCCACAAGTCGAGCAGGTACGAAAGTAGGTCTTAGTGATCCGGTGGTTCTGTATGGAAGGGCCATCGCTCAACGGATAAAAGGTACTCTGGGGATAACAGGCTGATACCGCCCAAGAGTTCATATCGACGGCGGTGTTTGGCACCTCGATGTCGGCTCATCTCATCCTGGGGCTGAAGCAGGTCCCAAGGGTATGGCTGTTCGCCATTTAAAGAGGTACGCGAGCTGGGTTTAGAACGTCGTGAGACAGTTCGGTCCCTATCTACCGTGGGCGCTGGAAATTTGAGAGGATCTGCTCCTAGTACGAGAGGACCAGAGTGGACGAACCTCTGGTGTACCGGTTGTGACGCCAGTCGCATCGCCGGGTAGCTATGTTCGGAAGGGATAACCGCTGAAAGCATCTAAGCGGGAAGCCTACCTCAAGATAAGATTTCCCTAGGACTTTATGTCCTCTAAAGAGCCGTTCGAGACTAGGACGTTGATAGGTTGGATGTGGAAGCATAGTGATATGTGAAGCTGACCAATACTAATTGCTCGTGAGGCTTGACTATACAACACCCAAGCAGTTGTATATGAAGCATCAATCGATTCTTAAATATGCAAGACAACTTGATTTAGTTATACCTCTAGCTAAAATGAACAGATAAAGTAAGATTCAATTCAGCCCAGTCTGTTACAGATTTGGAAAACGCTTCGGCATCAAGTAAGACCTAAGCAAGTATCCATAAACAGTTGTGCTGGCGACCATAGCAAGAGTGAACCACCTGATCCCTTCCCGAACTCAGAAGTGAAACCTCTTAGCGCTGATGGTAGTGTGGGATTACCCATGTGAGAGTAAGTCATCGCCAGCTCATTATTCTAAACACCCCAATCTCAAAAGAGGTTGGGGTGTTTTTTTATAGCCGGTAAATCAAAATATTATGGAAGTGTTGTGTTATAAACAATAAGAAAATTATATATTTAAATATGCAGAATAAGGGGGTAAGTACCTATGATAATCTATGGTGATGTAGATTCAGGTAATTGTTATAAAATCAAACTGTTACTATCCCTATTAAATATAAATCATAGATGGATTCATGTTGATATTTTAAATAAAGATACTCAAACAGCAGAGTTTCTATCTTTAAATCCTAATGGGAAAATACCTGTCTTAGTTTTAGATGATGGACGGGTTCTAAGTGAGTCTAACGCTATTCTAGGCTACTTGGCTGAGGGAACGGAATTGATTCCTGCAGATCCTTATATGAAGGCAAAAATGTACCAATGGATGTTCTTTGAACAATATAGCCATGAACCGTTTATTGCAGTTGCTCGTTTTATTAATAAATATCTAGGTTTACCGCCAGAAAGAATAGAGGAATATCATAAATTACAACCAAAAGGCCATAAAGCGTTATCTATTATGAATAAAGCTTTAGTAGAGCACGACTATCTTGTTGGAAATAAATTTACAATTGCTGATATTGCTTTATATGCATACACGCATGTAGCTGAGGAAGGCGGCTTCGATTTAAAGTTATACCCAAATATTCAAGAATAGTGTCAACGAATTCAAAAATGTCCAAAATATGTGAGTATGGTTGAATAAAAAAGAACTCTTATAGAGTTCTTTTTTATATGGGGAAGCTCAAAATTCTGTTTTAATTTAGAAATGTGCTTCTAAGCCTACATAAGGTCCTTTAAATTCAAATTTAAGATCATTGTTATCGTAATCATCTAAATCGATATTGAGGATACGATAACCAGCTGTTAAGCCTAAATCGATTAATAAATTATCGGCAAACTTATACTTTGCTTCCACTAACGCATCTGTAATTTTTGCATCATCAAAGTTTGTATATGTTGCTTCACCTTTAGCGCTTAACCCTGTAAATGGAAGTTTTACTTCACCTGATAAATAAGCAATCGGATATGTCTTATCAATATCTACACGTTTACCAGTATAGGCAGTAATATCTCCATTTAGTACAGTTGCACCAAGACCTGCATCTACACTGACAATATTATCTAGTAACTCATAGTAGAGAATAAAATCACTATGATCTAAATCAACGTTATAGTTAGCTTGACCCAAAGTTTCTGATTTAGTTTGAGTATCTAAATTAACATAACGAATTTTTGCATTTGGAATAAACGGGATTGGGTGCTCAAAAGCTAATGAAAGTTGAGCACTACCTTTTCGGTCTAGATCTTGATCTTCAGGAGATTGTGAAGACATATTAGCTTTGCCGTCATAAAACCAGTAGCCAACGTCTCCTTTTACGCCTATAAAATCTGCTTGTGCGAATCCGCTAAGTCCCATCCCGAGTGCTAAAAAAGACAGTTTTAATATTTTCATCATCAATCCTAAAAAGAAAATCTTTGAACGCATGATATAGATATCTTTGCAGTTATGCATTGATGAAAAATGGTGAATATAAAGCTTCTATATCTTCAATTTTTAACATTCTTTTATTTAATTAATTTTTGTATAAAAATTAATTGCTTATAATGAGTTGAGTTTTAGAGGTTTTAGTATAAATTTTGTGTAAGGGATCGATAATACTTTGATATTTTACTCATCTATAAATTAGTTGATATATCTACTTTATGGATGGGAATGAAATTTTAATGGTAGAAAATATCATTGAATATAAGAAGGTAATAATATGCTTTAAAACAGGAATATTAGCTAAAAAATAACCAATCTAGATAAGAATCTCTAAAAAAACGTAAATTTTCAGACGGAAATTACAGTAAAAAGAAATAAAAACAGGTATTGTTCAGCTATATAGGGGCAAAAAATGGACAAAAATCTTTAAGGAAGAATTTTCTATTTTTGCTTGTTTGTTAAGGGAATAAAAATACTCAAAAGGTGCATTTTATTTTCTACAAACACAAAAGTATTTTTTGGTTCTTTTTTTGCATGCGGAATAACAATCAACAATAGCAGTAAAAATAAGTAATCTTTTAACATTAGGTGTTCTATGACAGATACTCGTGAAAACTGGACGTCACGATCTGGTTTTATTATTGCAGCCGTTGGTTCGGCTGTAGGCTTAGGTAATATTTGGCGCTTTCCGTACGTTGCGTATGAAAATGGCGGTGGTGCGTTTCTTATTCCCTATCTATTAGCACTCATTACTGCTGGTTTACCGTTATTATTTTTAGATTATGCGGTAGGCCATCGTAGTACTGGTTCACCTCCTAAGGCATATCGTGCCTTATTTAAAGGTGGTGAAACATTAGGGTGGTGGCAGGTTTGTGTCTGTATCATCATTGGTTTGTACTATGCAAGCGTACTTACATGGGCTGGTAGCTATGTTTACTTCTCTATTGGCCAAATGTGGGGAAGTGATCCGGAAGGTTTCTTCTTTAATACCTATTTGCAGACCACAAAAGCAACCGGCTTTGATCTACAGTTTGTAGGTCATTTATTCTGGCCGATTGTTGGGATTTGGGCACTTACTCTCATCATTCTTTATGGTGGTGTGAAAAAAGGTGTGGAATTATCGAATAAGATTTTCATGCCTTTATTATTCATTCTCTTCACTATTTTAGTTATTCAATCGTTACGTTTACCAGGTGCGGTACAAGGTTTAAATGCATTCTTTACACCGAACTGGTCTGCAATGATGGATTATAAAGTTTGGTTAGCTGCCTATGGCCATACTTTCTTTTCACTCTCAGTTGGTTTCGGGATCATGGTCACCTATGCATCCTATTTAAAACCAAAAACGAATTTAACTGGTTCTGGTTTAATCGTTGGTTTTGCAAATGCATCAACAGAGATTTTAGCGGGTATTGGTATCTTCGCAGCGCTTGGCTTTATGGCACATGCCGCAGGTACTGAAGTTAAGGATGTTGTGAGTGGCGGTATCGGACTCGCATTTATTGCTTTCCCTAAAATTATTTCAAGTTTAGGTTCTGGTGCTGATCTATTCGGTCTTTTATTCTTCTCTTCATTATTTGTTGCTGGTATTTCTTCAATGGTCAGTATTTTGGAAGTGCCTATTGCAGCAATGCAAGATAAGTTAAAGTGGGGACGTAAGAAAGCGGTAACGATTATTGGTGGTGGTAGTGCACTGGTTTCAATTATTTTATTCTCAAGTGTAAACGCAATTAAGCTCGTTGATATTGTTGATCACTTTATTAATAACATTGGGATTATTGGTGGGGCTTTATTATCAATTATTAGCGTAGCTTGGTTTAAACGTTCAGCACTTAAAGAGCTTCGCGACCATGTAAACCGTATCTCAACCATTCAATTGGGTAAAGGCTGGGACTTCACTTTAACAGTCATTACCTCTTTAATCTTATTAACAACACTCTGTATGACTGTTTTTAATTTGATCAAAAATGGCTATGATACTTATAGTATGAGCTTACAAGGTGTCTTCGGCTGGGGCAGTGTGATTTTCTGTGCAGTCGTTGCTATCGTGTTAAGTAAAATGAAAGATCGCTAGGAGGATAAAATAATGAATACTTCGGCAATCGTGATGTTAATAATTTCGATGGTATTTGTATGGGGTGGATTAGCATTATCCATCTTACATTTAACAAAGCATCCTGAAGAGTTAGATGAAGTTTTAGAAGAAGTAAAAGATCAGCATACACTTTGATATTCTGATCTAGTCAAAAAGCAGGCATAACGCCTGCTTTTTTTATGCAATTTTTTGAATTTTACAATAATAAAATCCATCACCAGATTGTGCTTCTGGCAACAGTTGTCTGCCATGAACTTGTTCAATTCCCCAATCTGCCTCGATTTTCACTTCTTTTGCATCAGCATGTTCTGTGAAGAAGTTAGTCATCTGCTGTTCGTTTTCAGATTTTAAAATTGAGCAGGTGATATAAAGCAATGTACCGCCAACTTTGAGTTGCTGCCACATGTGCTCTAAGATCTGCTTTTGTAGCTCAATGGTTTGGGCTATGTCACTAGATTGGCGCAATAGGCGTATGTCAGGATGACGTCGAATCACACCTGTCGCAGAACAAGGAGCATCAAGTACGATACAATCTACAGGTTGAACAGGAGTCCACTTGGTTGCATCGGCTGCCAAAATTTCCGTATGACTTTGATCGAGTGCTAAGCGATTTAAGTTTTCAGTCACGCGGACTAAACGACTGGGGTCCTGATCAATGGCGATGAGCTGTGCTGGTTTAAACTTTTCAAGCAAATGAGCCGTTTTACCACCAGGGGCCGCACAAGCGTCAATAACCGTTTTATTGTTTAAATCAGGCAACAAGGTGGAACATAGCTGTGCATGTTCATCTTGTACAGAGAACCAGCCTTGTTCAAAACCCGGTAACTGAGTGATTTGTACAGATTGCTCAAGGACAATACCAGCTTCGGAAAACAAACACGCACGTGCCTGAATGTCTAAACTTTGTAGTTTTGCTAAATAAGCATCTCGACCAATATGACGCTGGTTCACCCGTAAAGTTAAAGGCGCGGCTTGCTTTAACGATTGGCAGAGAGCTTCTGTTTGTTCTCCCCAATCCTTTTTTAACCGTTTAAAAAGCCAACTTGGTAAGCCATGTGCTTGCTGTAAACCTTGCTGAAAGTCATCAGTTTCACGAGTTGCTCGACGCAAAATTGCATTAACAATACCACTGAGTGCAGGGAAACCAAGTTGTTTAGTTGCATCGACTGTTTCCGAGATGGCAGCGTGCGCTGCAATACGCGTGCATAAAACTTGATAAAGGCCAACGTATAGGCAGGTTTCTACAGTCTCATTGTTTAAAGGTTTGCTGAGTAAAGGCAGGCTAATTGACTTAAGTGCGAACCATTGGCGCAATGTACCTAAAACAAGTTCATGAAATAGTGCACGATCACGCTCTGCTACTTGATTCAGCTGTGTATTTAAAATACTAGCGAGCGATTGACCTTGCTGAACTTTTAGCAAGGTCTGGACGACTTGAGCGCGCAGGTTAAAACGTGATGAATTTGAAGTAACCTGACTCATGGCAGAATCTGTCCTACGTGAAGTTTTTGAGTTTGTGCAATTTGTTGAGTATTTAATGCTTTACCACCCGGCCACTGCACACTCGTTAAACAAATAAATGTATTTTCACCGCAAGCGACATGTACACCCTGTTTATCGATTGCAATAATTTCACCAGCTTGAGCATCTGCTTTGTTTTGATTAGAAATTGTTGAATTCCAAACACGCAGCGCATTATTTTCATCAAGTTGAATAAAGGCAACAGGCCATGGGTTGAATGCCCGGATATTGCGGTCAACTTGAACTGCATTCATAGACCAATCAATACGAGCTTCTGATTTCACGAGTTTATGCGCATAGACTGTTAAGCTTTCGTCTTGAACTTCACGTTCTGCTAAATATTTTTGCAGAGTTTCTTCTGACTCAAGTACCGCACAAATTGCTGTTGCACCTTGAGCTGCAAGTTTGTCATGCAACGTCGCTGATGTATCTTCGGAAGTGATTGGGCAATAGGTTTTATACATCATATCGCCTGTATCTAAACCCGCCGCCATTTGCATGATGGTGATACCAGTTTCATCGTCACCTGTTGCAATTGCACGCTGAATCGGTGCTGCACCGCGCCAGCGTGGTAATAATGAGCCGTGAATATTTAAACAACCATATTTAGGTGTATCGAGCACAGCTTGTGGAAGAATTAAGCCATATGCTGCAACTACCATGACATCAGCGCCTAAAGCAGCAAGTTCTTGTTGAGCTGCCAGGCCTTCTTCAGTTGAAGCTTTGAAGTGAAGCGGTTGATAAACAGGAATATTATGTTCCAGCGCAAGCTGTTTTACAGGAGACGGTGTTAGTTTTTGTCCACGACCTGCTTTACGGTCTGGTTGAGTATAAACCGCGATAATTTCATGGGAAGTTTTTAGTAGAGCCGCCAATGCTGTTGCAGCAAATTCGGGGGTGCCAGCAAAAATAATTTTCACAAATGCAATCCAAAAAAAGTTTAACGCTAGTATACGTGAAAAACGATTGAAGCCCTAAATCGAGGTACAAAGGAGAGCTAAAGCCATAAATAGTGAACAAAAAATTATTCAAAAACTTTTATTGATAAAAAAAGGTTATAAAAAAATAAAAAATTATTCATGTAAGTTTTGCTAAATATTGACTGAGTATTATCGTTCTTGGCTTTCCCAATATTATTTGCTTCTATAGAATGGAGAATGATCAAATTATGATGATGAGTCAATATTCCGACTGATCTAACGCTATATCAGTATCATTCAGCCAGAGTGGAAGTCATTTCACTCAAGCACAACTTGTTGGAAACACAAATGCCTGACTATCGTTCAAAAACATCGACACACGGAAGAAATATGGCTGGCGCACGTGGCTTATGGCGTGCAACAGGAATGAAAGATGAAGATTTCGGCAAACCGATTATTGCAGTGGTCAATTCATTTACCCAATTTGTTCCGGGCCACGTCCATCTGAAAGATTTAGGACAGCTTGTCGCGGCAGAAATTCAGGCAGCAGGTGGTGTTGCTAAAGAGTTCAATACAATCGCGGTGGATGACGGTATCGCAATGGGGCATGATGGCATGCTTTATTCATTACCATCACGTGATTTAATTGCGGACTCAGTTGAATATATGGTGAATGCACATTGCGCCGATGCGATGGTGTGTATTTCGAACTGTGACAAAATTACTCCGGGAATGTTGATGGCTGCGATGCGCCTAAATATTCCTGTGGTGTTTGTGTCTGGCGGACCAATGGAAGCAGGTAAGGTTAAATTCCGCGGTGATGAAAAAGCAATTGACCTTGTAGATGCTATGGTTGTTGCAGCTGATGACAGCTACACAGACGAAGAAGTTGCAGAATTTGAACGTTCAGCATGTCCAACCTGTGGTTCGTGTTCAGGTATGTTTACTGCGAACTCAATGAACTGTTTAACAGAAGCGCTAGGTTTATCGTTACCGGGCAATGGTTCTATCGTTGCAACGCATGCAAATCGTAAAAAATTATTCTTAAAAGCAGGTCAGCTTATTGTTGAATTGGCCAAACGCTACTATGAGCAAAATGATGCAAGTATTTTGCCTCGTTCAATTGCCACTAAAGCTGCCTTTAAAAATGCGATGACACTTGATATTGCCATGGGTGGTTCAACCAATACAGTTCTTCACTTGTTAGCTGCGGCAAATGAAGCTGAAGTTGACTTTACGATGGACGATATTGATGAATTGTCACGTCGAGTACCAGTGCTTTCAAAAGTAGCACCATCAAAACAAGACGTACATATGGAAGATGTACATCGTGCAGGCGGTATCATGGCCATTTTAGGCGAGCTTGATCGTGCGAATCTACTTGATGTATCTGTACCAACTGTACATGAGAAAACATTAAAAGATGCGTTAGATAAGTGGGATATTATCCGTACTGAAGATCCAGATGTATATGAGTTCTACCGTTCATCTCCGGGTGGTGTTCCAACTCAAGTTGCATTCTCACAAAACCGTTACTACTCAACTTTAGATGGCGACCGTGAAAAGGGCGTGATTCGTAATGCAGAACATGCATTCTCTAAAGATGGTGGTTTAGCTGTTCTTTACGGCAACATTGCGCTTGATGGATGTATTGTAAAAACTGCGGGCGTTGACGAATCTATTTTAAAATTCACAGGTTCAGCACGCGTTTTTGAGAGCCAAGATGCAGCGGTAGAAGCAATTTTAGGCAATGAAATTAAAGCTGGTGATGTGGTTGTTATTCGCTACGAAGGTCCACGTGGTGGTCCGGGCATGCAAGAAATGCTTTACCCAACCAGCTATCTTAAATCGAAAGGTTTAGGAAAAGACTGTGCGTTAGTTACAGATGGCCGTTTCTCTGGTGGTTCATCAGGTCTTTCAATTGGTCACGTTTCGCCAGAAGCTGCTGAAGGCGGTGCGATTGGTTTGGTTGAAGATGGCGATACCATCGAAATTGATATTCCAAACCGTACCATTCACTTGAATATTGATGATGCGACTTTAGCGCACCGTCGTACAGTTCAAGAAGCGAAAGGTTGGCATCCGAAGGAAGAACGTAAACGTAAGGTATCAAAAGCGTTAAAAGTTTATGCAATGCATACCACAAGTGCAGCAAAAGGAGCTGTACGCGTTCTATAAAATATTCAATTTTAATAATTGAGTAGGAAACATGCACCCATTAACACGATGAATTGTTATCATGTTAAGGGTGCATTTTTTATGTCTGGTAAAAAAAATCCGCTTGTAGAAAAAGGTGGTTTCAGATCATTCTATGGGTTTGCCATAAAATGGTGATAAAATCTTCACCTACGCAGAAACTCGCGAAATAACATGACATATTTTCTGCGCGAACTCAGATAGTCATTTTTCCATCTCGACTACTGTTTCACCTTGCACTATGATCAAAATAACTTTTGATCTCGCTTAGGATTTATTTTTAGAGGCACTACTCATGTCACTGCTACGCCGTTGGTTTGACCCTATCCGATCGAGCTGGTTTTACCAAAAGCCTTCTCGTCAAGCGGTGTTACCCACGGAAAATGGTTTAAGTATTTATTTACGACTTGATGATGTGTATAGCTATCTGGCTGTTCAGCAATTGTCTCAGCTAGATGAAATTTTAAGTGATGAACTTAAACCTTTAAAAATTATTATTTCCCATACGGCTTCTGAACCTCCAAATAGCATGACGCATGAGGAGTGGCAGCATTATTGTTTAAATGATGCCAAAATTTTAGCAAATCAGCACCGGTTTGCTTTTGATGAGTTTCCAGAAATCCCAAGTCCAGAATCTTTAAAACAAGCCGCTGTCATATTAAAAAGAACCCCACTACAAGGTCAGAACTTCTTACATTTACTTGAAGATATCTTTCACATGCTTTGGCAACAGCAATATGGAAAATTGCGTACTCTACATGCCATGGCAGTCAAGCATCAGGTTCCTCAGCATTTTCCAGAACGTATTTTTACGGATGAACCTGTTCGAGCGGCATACTTTGAGTTTGGTGGACGTAAATATCATGCAGTAGATGATTTATTACGTTTAACCCGACGTTTAAAACAACAAAAGTTACTGACAGGTAATCCGATATTTTTAATTAATCATATCGAATGGCGTGAACATTTGATTAATGATGCTGAGGCGTTAAATGAAATTCAGGCTTTGCATCCTGAACTTGATGTATTTATCGCTTTAGAAGACCCGATGAGCTGGTTGTTGCTTGCCTATATTAAAGAAGAGCTCGCAGACTATTATGATATTCAGCTAAAAGTTTATCCTTTGAGTTATCGGGGCCGAGACTGGTTTGACTGGAGCTTGGCAACACGTGTGTCTAAACGTACCGAGGTTGCTTTTACACCTTTTTGCCGACCTACAGAAGAAAGTACGCTTGGGATGGCAAAGCTTTTCTATAGTGTGCCGGAAAATCAGCAACTTGATACAATTTTCACTATTTTGCAGGCTGTTTGGACGAAAGGAAAAGATCTATCTTTCCAGAAGCATTTCCAACAGTTACAGCAGCAACTGGGTATTGAGCAGTTAACTGAACAGGATATACAGTCGGTTTTAGCGCAAAATGATGCACTTTGCCAAGACAAGCATCAACCTGATTTGCCGGTTTTAGAGTTGCGTATCGATGGGCAAAGCTATGTATTTAATAGCCTGTATCGGGTTTGGATGATTGAAAGTATTTTTAGCAATGTTTTAGAAGAAAAATACAAAACGGCCTCAACTTCTAATTGAGGCCTACTCCTAAAAACAAGAATAGGGCAAAGCCTGTTTTTTCCGTAGCATAACCTTGTAGGGAATCGGAGATAAACAGTGACATTTCTAGCAATTATTATGATGGTGTTTGCCTTTGCGGGCATGATTAAAGGCATGATCGGCTTAGGCTTGCCTGCGGTATCAATGGGCTTACTCACCATCGCAATGAGCCCTTTTCAGGCTGCATCTCTTTTAATTGTTCCTTCAATGGTCACCAACGTCTGGCAGCTTTTTGCCGAAGGACATGTCTGGGCTTTTATTCGCCGTTTCTGGACGTTGCTCGCAGGTATTGTGGTGGGCTCAATATGGAGTTTTCTACCTACCTTAAGTCAAAGTCATGGTCAAAGTAGTGAAATTTTATTAGGTTGCATGTTGGCCTTATATGGACTTTATGGTCTATGTGTGAAGAAACTTCCGCATTTAGGAAAGCATGAGCGCTGGTTATCACCCATTATTGGATATATCGGCGGGGCAGTGACTGTAGCAACAGGCGTCATTATTATTCCTATCGTACCGTATTTGCAGTCTTTGCATTTAAAACGTGATGAGTTGGTACAGGCTTTAGGATTAACCTTTACGGTCTCTACCATTTGCCTTGCTGTGTTTTTACACCATAACCCGATGTCAGGGATAACACTGGACTATCGTTTATCTTTCGCTGCGTTGTTAGCTGCGCTCATTGGAATGTGGATCGGTAAAAAAATCCGCTATCGACTGAATGAGCAAATATTTCGCCGTATCTTTTTTATAGGCTTGATGTCATTAGGACTTTATATGATTTTGCATTAAGTCAATTTTTAAGGACGATGCTGCAATAAAAAGTCTGCAAACTGTTGATAACTACTGGGCAACTGATTGAAACTTTGTGTGGCCAAAAGTAGTTTACGGTTTGCCCATGCGCCTAGCAATTGAATTGAATGAAAATCATAGTCCGATTGTAGGCGCTGTGCAGCACGGGCAGGCATAATCGCAATTCCTACACCTTTAGCGACTACCTCGGCAATTGCGCCAAAGTTAGGTAAGCGCAACCGATACTGGATGTTAAAACCTAATAATTTGGCTTGGGTTTCAATGGACTGTTGTAAAGAGTGATGTGATTTGAGTCCAATAAAACCATAGCTTAAAGCATCTACTAAATTTAGCTCTTTGTAGTGGGCTAACTCATGTGTCACAGGGCAAATAAGTACTAATGGGTCGCTTGCAAACTCTTTAGTTTGTAAATGTCGGGTATTGAAAAAACTCGAGACTAGGCCAAGACTTGCAATCCCTTGGGTTAATGCATCTACAATTTCTGAACTTTCTGCTTCATGCAAATCGATATTCATTTCTGGATGAAGCACCAAATATTGCGGTAATAACGTAGGTAGATATTCACTTTGAGCAGATGAGTTACACCAAAGTGTTAATGCTTCTGTTGTCGGCTGTCTGAACCGCTGCATTTCTTGTTCGAGTTGATCTTTTTGAGCTAAAAGCTGACGAGCATGCTCTACAAATGCATGTCCAGCTGTAGTGAGTTCTACACCTGTGGTTTGGCGAATAAATAATGGGGTTTCAAAATACTGTTCAAGTTTTTTTATACGTTCACTCGCTGCCTGAAGTGAAATCGCAGAGCGGTCAGCGCCTTTGGTGAGGCTACCAGTCGAGACAATATGAAGAACCAGCTGTAAATCAAAAAAATCAAAACGCATGATAGGAACGTATTGAAATGCAAAAATTCATCATACTAAATCGGAATGAAAAAAGGCAGCTTGCGCTGCCTTTTAGAATTTAGGTTTTATCTTTTAAACTAAACAGCCAGTTTAAAATAATGGCTGCAAACGTTGCTGTACCAATACCACCTAAATTGAAATTACCGAACAATAATTCAAAGTTTCCAGCACCCAAAATAATGGTTACTGAAGCCACGATCAGATTTTTATTGTTAGAAAAATCGACTTTGTTTTCAATCCAGATTTTTGCACCGGCAATGGTAATTAAGCCAAATACCACAATAGATGCACCTGTAAGGACTGCACTTGGAATGGTACTAATGACAGCGCCAAATTTTGGTGATAGACCTAAGAAAATAGCAAAGATGCCTGCAATCACAAATACAATGGTTGAGTACACACGAGTGACTGCCATCACACCAATGTTTTCACCATAAGTCGTCATCCCTGGCGCACCAACACTACCAGAAAGTGTCGTAGCTAAACCATCAGCGACAAAGGCTTTGCCTAATTGTGGAGTTAGGTTTTCTCCAGTCATTGCACCTACTGCTTTGATATGGCCTAAGTTTTCTGCTACTAAAATCAGTGCAACCGGTGCAATAATTAAAATAGCCTTGGTATCAAAAGTAGGATGTGAAAAGCTTGGAATACCGAACCACGAAGCTTGTGAGATCTGGCTAAAATCGATCGGTTTACCTAAACCTAGACCGTTTGTCGCAATCGCATAGATTACATAAGCCAAGATCAAACCTACCAATAGAAGTAGACGCTGCAATAAGCCTCGTGTAAAAACTGCAATACTGCCCATACAAAGTACAGTAATTAAGGCCATCCACATTTCAAAAGGTTGGCCTGCAACGCCTTTAATGGTAACAGGGGCAAGGTTGAGACCAATAATCATCACAATTGCACCAGTCACCACAGGTGGCATAAGTTTTTCAATCCAGCGTGTACCCGTGAGCATGACAATAAAACCGATGAGTGCATAAAAGATACCGCACGCTACGATCCCGCCCAACGCAATAGAAAGATTTGGATTGGCCCCTGAACCTGTGATATGCCCCGTGGCTGCTGCAACAACACCAATAAAGGCAAAACTCGATCCTAAATAACTAGGAACACGACCACCTGTAATTAAGAAGAACAGGATGGTACAGATACCTGACATTAAAATAGCAAGGTTAGGGTTAAAGCCCATGAGTAAAGGTGCTAAAACAGTCGCTCCAAACATGGCAAAGGCATGTTGGATACCTAAAATAGCACTTTGAACTGGAGGGAGATATTCATTGGTAGAGACCGGTCGATGGTCAACATCACCTTGGTAAGGCTGCCATTTGGGAAACCAGTTGGACATAAAATAAGCTCATTATTCTTTAATTGGTGCAATGATACTCTTTCTTGTAAAAGCATTTAATCTCTTGTATTGAATATGAAAGTGAAAAGTAATTATTTTTTAACGATCGGTATAATTTTATAAATTCTAAATATAAGGAATTAGGTGTTTTTTTCTGATAAAAATTAATTTTATGATTTTTAAAAAAATATTCTAAAAAATGAAAAATCGAGGAAAATTTGAGAAAAACAAGGAATTTTGCAAGTAAAAAGCAGCACATCCGAGATGCACTGCTTTAAGAAAGTAGTTAGTAAAATGAGCTTAGCCTGTATTACGTAAACCAGCAGCAATTCCGGCAATACTTACCATAAGTGCATGGTCAACAGGGGTATGCTCTGCCTGACGTTCAGCAAGATAATCACGGCGGCGTTTCATGAGTTCAGCTTGTAAAAGATGCAAAGGCAGTAAATACGGTTTACGAACTTGCATAGACTGATCCAAAACTTCATTGTCGCTTAATAGTTTTGATTCATCTTTTAACGCAAGCAAGGTTTCCACAGCATCTTTTAGACGTTGGCGTAACTGATTGCCCAGCACTTTTAAGTCTTCATCTTCAGTCAAATGAGACTCGTAGTAGAGTGCAATATTGGCATCGGCTTTAGACAATACCATTTCCAGCATATCAATGAGTGTCTGGAAATAAGGCCATTGCTGAAGCATTTCATCAAGCGTTGCTTTTTGCTGATCAGCAATCACTTCATTAATCGCCGCACCTGTACCTAACCATGCAGGTAACATCAAACGGATTTGTGTCCAAGCAAACACCCATGGAATGGCACGTAAAGACTCGATACCGCCACTTACTTTACGTTTTGCCGGACGTGAGCCTAGCGGCAACATTTGTAATTCAAGCTCAGGAGTGACAGTCCGTAAGTACTTCACAAAATGCGGGTTTTCACGCACTGTTTGACGATAAACCTTCACAGAATGATCTGTCATACGGTTCATAAGTTCACGCCACTCAGCCTTAGGCTCTGGTGGTGGTAATAATGTCGCTTCAAGCGTTGCTGCGGTATAGATTTCAAGGTTTTGCATGGCAATACCTTCTAGACCGAATTTGAAGCGGATCATTTCACCTTGTTCTGTCACACGAATTGCACCAGAGATTGAGCCCGGTGGTTGCGAAAAGAGTGCTTGTTGCGTTGGAGCACCACCACGGCTAATTGAGCCGCCACGACCGTGGAACAGAGTCAACTGTACGCCGTGTTTACGGGCAATTGCAGTCAGCTCTTCTTGAGCACGGTATTGGGCCCAGTTAGCAGACATGAAGCCAGCATCTTTTGCTGAGTCCGAGTAGCCGATCATGACTTCGTGTTTACCCTGAATATGCTGCTTATACCAATGCATATTAAACAAAGTATTCATGGTAGTTGCTGCGCCGTCTAAGTCTTTTAAAGTCTCAAATAAAGGCACTACACGTAAAGGATGCTGAATACCGGCTTCTTTTTGCAATAACAATACAGCTAAAACATCACTTGGATATTCAGCCATAGAAATAATATAAGCCCCTAAAGACTCAGGTGGCTGGTCTGCCAAAGTACGCATGGTTGCAAATACTTCTTGTACATCTGGGTGACCAATCAAACTACCTTCTGGCTCATTAATATACTTCGGTAGTAGCGGGCGTTTGCTTTGGAGTTCCTGGATAAGGAAGTTTTGGCGCGCTTGTTCAGTCCATGACTCAAAATTACCCAGACCTAAGTATTCGGTAATTGCTGAAATGGCTTGGCGATGACGGCCTGATTCTTGGCGAATATCGAGCTTAAGTAGTTCAATACCAAAACAGTTCACACGGTAGATAAAGTCGAGTAGTTGACCATTCGCGATTTCAGGTAGATTACTGTCAATTAGAGAGCGATAGCACAGCAATAATGGTTGTAACAGTTCATCTTTGCTTTTAATGACATTGCTGTCATCAGCTTCTAAGCCTTGTAGGCGCTGAGCTAACCAATGACGAGTTGCTTTTAAACGCTCTCGTGTTGCACGTAAATACTCACGATAAGGTTCTGGGTGTGGACTACCAATGGCTTGAACCATTTCTTCGGAACAAGACTGAATTGATAGTTCCCAACGTAAGTTTTCGATATCTCTTAGATAGAGGTCGGCAGCTTGCCAGCGTGATAACCACAATACTTCTTGGGTAATTTGATGAGTAACGTTCGGGTTACCATCACGGTCTCCACCCATCCAAGATGCAAAACGTACCGGAGCAATATGAAGTGGTAAGTTTTGTTGGCAATTGTCTTGAACCAGTTCATTTAGCTCACGGATAAATTTAGGAACAGCATTCCAAAGCGTTTGCTCAATTGTGGCAAACCCCCATTTTGCTTCATCTACCGGGGTCGGGCGGTGCTGCCTGATTTCATCTGTTTGCCAAGCCGAACTAATTTGTTGTTTTAAATTGGCAAGAGCATTTTGTCGTTCACGCGGAGTAAGTTTTTGCTGATCAAGTTGTGATAGACAAGCATTGATATCGTCATATTTTTGAATCAGGGTACGACGACTCACTTCTGTTGGATGCGCCGTAAGTACCAATTCAATCTTAAGATCACAAATTTGCTGGAACAGTTTTTCTGTCGAAATATTTTTATCTTTAAACTTTTTAAATAAGTGAACAAGGGGATTCGGGGAGTTTGCATCCGGATCAAACTCTGCCTGTCTGCGGCTACGTACCACATGATATTGCTCAGCAATATTGGCAAAATTGAGGAAGTGAGAAAAAGCGCGGGTAAGAGGCAATAGCTCTTCATCGGGCAATTCTAAAAATAATTGTTCTAATTGCTTTTCGGCTTCAGCTTGACCATCACGTGCACCTTTGGCAAGAGCACGGATTTGCTCGATCTGATTAAACAGTTCTTGTCCTGCATGCTGTTTTAGGGTTTCACCTAATAAATTGCCAAGTAAGCGGACATCCTCACGCAGTGGCGCATCGATTTGCTGAACCATGCTATTTTCTCCTGTTCTTATTCTTTTCGAATATAGCGCGATTAACGAACATTCCAAGCTTTGAGCGTAAGAAAATGTGAATTTTTGCTTAAAAAATAACATTTAAATCGCTTATAACGCTTTAAAAGTCGGCATGCACCCGTTGCAAATTTTGGCAATCGGACTTTGGTTTAATGCCGATATCTGAGTAGAAATAAATCAATAGCATCCCGAATAAACCGATCTATCTCTTGAGCATTCGGTACAGGAATAATTCTAAGTAGAACCTTGTGATGGCGTACACCAAGCAATAAGGTCAAAAGCAGCTCTGTTTGATATAGCGGATCATCGGCCTGAATAAAACCTAATTGAGCAGCTTTTTGAAAAAACTCAACTAACTGATTTTGCAGACGGGTATGGGATGCGTCAAAAAACTGTAGGGCGAGTGGACTTTGCTCTGCTGCAAGTTCAAATAATACATGCTCGAGTTTAAGTGCTTCGGGGGAATAAATAATCTGCAAGGCACGTGAACACACCATATAAAGTGTTTGATAAAAGTCTGCCGATGCATCTAATTCAAATAGTTTAGTGCCTAGAGTCTCTTCACAAGTTTCTGTAATGGCACAGATAAACAGGTTTGCTTTGTCTTGAAAGTGATTATAAACCGTGAGTTTAGTAACGCCCGCTTCCTGTGCAATCAGGTTCATGCTGGTACCGTGATAACCGGACTTTAAAAAAATAGCTTTAGCGGCCTGTAAGATACGAGCACGCTTTTCCAGATCTTTGGGGCGACCACTTTGATTAACTGTTTGCACGAAACCCTCTAATAAAACTATATAAAAATAAATACTTATAAGTTTTTCTTTAATTAATGTACCAATGGGTATATTAATTAAAAAACAAACAAACTATGATGCAAATATATTGTGCCTTAAAAAACCAGTTTGAATAAGAGCGATAAGATATGAATCTGTTAAAACCTCTCATCATGAGTATGATGATTGTTTGCATGGTCACATTAACGGGGTGTAGTAAAGAGGCTCCCAAAACAGAAGAAATACCCTATGTGATGGTGACCCAGCCTTCAACCACACTTCACGAACAAAAAAGCTATGCTGGAGATGTACAGGCTCGACAACAAACTGCCTTGGCATTTCGGGTGGGTGGACAAGTTACGGCTCGCTATGTCGATGTAGGCGACCGAGTTAGAGTTGGGCAAGTATTAGCAAAACTCGATGTGGCAGATGCACAGCTACAATTAAATGCTGCTAAAGCTCAGCTAGACAATGCACAGGCAGCAGCAAAAACAGCCTCAGATGAGCTTAAACGTTTTCAACAATTATTACCCATAAATGCCGTGAGCCGTTCGCAATACGATACGGTAAAAAATCAATATGATGCGGCTCAGGCAGCATTACAACAAGCTCGTTCTAATTATGAAGTTTCTGCCAACCAGACTGGTTATAACCAACTTGTTTCTAATAAAAACGGGGTGATTACAGCACGTAATATTGAAATTGGACAGGTGGTTGCAGCAGGGCAAGCGGCTTATCAACTGGCAATAGATGGTGAACGTGAAGTGGTCATCGGCGTACCGGAACAAGCAGTTAGCGAGATTAAAGTTGGCCAAGCGGCATGGATAACTTTGTGGTCTAAACCGAACGAACGATTTGCTGGATATGTACGCGAAGTTTCTCCAGCTGCTGACCAGTCCCGTACATTCACAGTTAAGGTGGCACTCAAAGAAGGTCAGTCTGCTATTCAGCTTGGGCAAAGTGCACGTGTATTTTTTAGTTCGACTCAAACTAATGTCATGAGTGTGCCACTTTCGAGTGTATCTGCAACAGATAACCAACCTTATGTATGGGTGGTGAATGCGAATCAGACCTTACGTAAAGTGCCTGTAACGATTGGTGCTTATGGCAGAGATAGTGTTCCGGTATTATCGGGTTTAACACCAAATGATTGGGTCGTGATTGGTGGTGTGCACTTGCTGCGCGATAAACAGAAGATTCACCCGATTGATCGTGAAAATCGTGCAGTGAAAATTCAGGGAGCCAAATAACCATGAAATTTAATCTCTCTGAATGGGCACTGAACAATAAAGGTATTGTCCTTTATTTCATGCTCTTGCTCGGCATTATTGGTGCAATTTCTTATTCAAAACTCTCACAAAGTGAAGATCCGCCATTTACCTTTAAAGTCATGGTCGTACAAACCTACTGGCCAGGCGCGACAGCCAAAGAAGTTTCTACTTTAGTTACGGACCGTATCGAAAAGGAACTGATGACCACAGGTCAGTATGACAAGATTATGGCGTATTCCCGTCCAGGCGAGTCGATGGTGACTTTTGTTGCTAAAGATTCTCTCACTTCTGCGCAGATTCCTGATGTTTGGTACAACGTTCGGAAGAAGGTCAATGACATTCGCCATGAACTCCCAAGTGGTGTGCAAGGTCCATTTTTTAATGATGAATTTGGCGATACTTTCGGTAATATTTATGTACTGACAGGCAAAGACTTTGACTATGCGCTTTTGAAAGAATATGCCGATCGTTTGCAATTACAACTACAGAGAGTCAAAGATGTAGGCAAAGTTGAGCTAATTGGGCTGCAAGATCAGAAAATCTGGATTGAAATTTCAAACACTAAAGCCGTTCAGCTCGGGATTCCTGTTTCTGCCATACAAGAAGCCCTACAAAAGCAAAATAGCATGGCAAGTGCAGGCTTTTTTGAAACTGGAACGGATCGTATTCAAATTCGAGTAAGTGGCCAATTACAAAGCGTAGAGGACATTAAAAAAATGCCTTTACTGGTAGGCGATAAAACTATTCAGCTTGGTGACGTTGCTGATGTCTACCGTGGTTTTAGCCAACCTGCTCAGCCGCGTATGCGTTTTATGGGTGACAATGGTATTGGTATTGCCGTATCTATGCGTAAAGGCGGCGATATTATTGCCTTAGGTAAAAATCTGGAAACTGAATTTGCCCAACTGCAAAAAACATTACCTCTAGGCATGAAATTGCAGAAAGTTTCTGACCAACCTGTAGCGGTACAACGCAGTATCCATGAGTTTGTCAAAGTACTTGCTGAAGCAGTCATTATTGTCTTGTTAGTGAGCTTTTTCTCATTAGGTTTCCGGACGGGTTTAGTTGTCGCTTTTTCCATTCCTTTGGTTTTAGCAATGACTTTTGCTGGCATGAATTTATTTGATGTCGGGCTGCACAAGATTTCGCTTGGTGCCCTAATTCTAGCTTTGGGCCTGCTTGTAGACGATGCCATTATTGCGGTCGAGATGATGGCCATTAAGATGGAGCAAGGGTATAGCCGAATTAAGGCCGCCGGATTTGCATGGAAAACAACAGCATTTCCGATGTTGACGGGGACATTAATTACCGCCGCAGGCTTTTTACCTATTGCTACGGCTCAGTCCAGTACAGGTGAATACACACGCTCTATCTTTCAGGTCGTGACGATTGCTTTATTGGTGTCTTGGGTTGCCGCAGTTTTATTTGTACCTTATTTGGGTGAAAAACTACTACCTGATTTTACCAAGACAGGTCATCAAGCACCTTGGTATGTCCGTTTATGGGCAAGAATAACTAAAAAACCGCAACCGCAAACTGTGGCCATTTCACAGGACCATCATTACGATCCTTATCAATCAAGTTTCTATTTACGTTTTCGGAAAATGGTCGAGTTTTGTGTGACCTACCGTAAAACCGTGATTGCAACAACGGTGGGGATTTTTATGCTGTCTGTACTCATGTTTAAGATGGTGCCACAGCAGTTTTTCCCGCCTTCAAACCGCGCTGAAATTTTAGTCGATTTAAAACTCGAAGAAGGCGCATCGTTAACCGCTACAGAGCAAGCGGTGAAAAAGGTTGAACAATTCCTGTCTAAACAAAAAGGGATTGATAATTATGTAGCCTATGTCGGTACAGGTTCACCACGTTTTTATTTACCTCTAGACCAGCAATTACCGCAAGCCAGCTTTGCGCAGTTTGTTGTTTTGGCATCATCGCTTGATGATCGTGATGAAATTCGCCGTTCTTTAGAAACCCAAATTAAGCAGTTGCTCCCACAAGTCCGTACTCGCGTGTCATTACTCGAAAATGGCCCACCTGTTGGTTATCCATTGCAGTATCGTGTGTCAGGTGAAGATTTAAATCTGGTACGTAAAGAAGCACAGCAGGTTGCTAGGGTAATTAGTGAAAACCCGAATACCACCAATGTGCATTTGGATTGGGGCGAGCCAAGCAAGATTATTTCAATTCAAATTGATCAAGACCGTGCTCAACAAATGGGTGTGTCCAGCCTCGATTTAGCCAACTTCTTGAACGCCTCAATTACAGGTAGTGCGATTGAACAGTATCGTGAAAAGCGTGAGCTGATTGAAATCCGATTACGTGGTGATAAAGCTGAGCGTGTTGAAGTAGCTTCACTGGCGAGCCTTGCAGTACCAACTGCGAATGGAACAACTGTACCTTTAGCCCAGATTGCGAAAATTGAATACAAATTTGAAGATGGTCTGATTTGGCACCGTAATCGGTTACCGACAATTACTGTTCGTGCAGATATTCGTACCAATTTACAGCCAGCTACTGTTGTTGGTGAGTTAGCTGAATCAATGGACAAGTTACGCGCTGAGCTGCCAAGTGGCTACCTCATTGAAGTGGGGGGAACAGTGGAAGAGTCGGCACGCGGACAAAGTTCGGTCAATGCCGGTATGCCACTCTTTTTGGCAGTGGTCATGACATTACTCATGATTCAGCTGAAGAGTTTGTCTCGGGCAACAATTGTATTTTTGACTGCACCATTAGGCTTAATTGGCGTTGTTTTATTCTTACTTTTGTTTAATAAACCATTTGGTTTTGTTGCCATGCTAGGAACCATTGCCTTATCCGGCATGATTATGCGTAACTCACTCATTCTGATTGATCAGATTGAACAAGACAGACAGGCAGGGCATCCAACGTGGGAAGCAATTATTGATGCAACAGTACGCCGTTTCCGTCCGATTATTCTCACGGCATTGGCAGCAGTACTCGCCATGATCCCTCTTTCGCGGAGTATTTTCTTCGGTCCAATGGCTGTTGCGATTATGGGCGGACTCATTGTTGCTACCTTGCTGACATTATTTTTCTTACCTGCATTGTATGCAGCGTGGTTTAAGGTGAAAAAAACAGCATAAAATACATAAATTTTTTGTGAATAAAGGTGCGAAATATTGAAAAGTCCAATATAGTAGCACCTGTCTTTACACAAAAAATACAGGATTATTTCGCTGCATAAAAAATAGGCATAATGCAGTGAATTGAGGTGAAATACAGATGGGGCAAGACCATATCGAAGAGCATCGCCGTTATATTGTAATTTCTTATGCGTTCATGTTTCTTGCATTGTTTACGGTTATTTTTGCGGCCTTTGCTTATCTGGTCGCTCGTAAAGTAGCTGTTGTGGATGATGCGGAAGTTTGGATTCATGCTCATGCGCTATGGATTATGCGCAATGGTATTTTATTCCTCCTCATGTCAGTTTTTGCTGTGGTCTGGTTTATTCCTCTCTTCTTTTTTGCATGGGATAGCAACCTTTGGGTAACGGCTTCAACAGTTGCTGGTGTAGTTTTTAGTGCTATTGCTTGGTTATTTTTATTAAATGCATGGTTAAAAGGCTTGTCTAAATATTTAAAAAATAAGGCAGTTTTTTAATATATCTGTTTTTTGAAAGTTTTCCCCTTGTAAATTCGGCTAAAGCCCCCCATTTAGTCGGCAATAGAGTATTGATAAAATTTCCGTGAGGAGCACCGCCAAACATGGCTAAACGTGATTATTATGAGGTTTTAGGCGTTTCAAAAACCGCAAGTGATGATGAGATCAAAAAAGCCTATCGTAAATTGGCGATGAAATATCATCCTGACAGAAACCCTGACAATGCCGAGGCTGAAGAAAAATTTAAAGAAGCTTCTGAAGCTTATGAGATTTTATCGGACAGCGAAAAACGCAGCATGTATGACCGTATGGGACATAATGCGTTTGAAGGCGGCTTTGGTGGCGCTGGTGGTGGCTTTGGCGGTTTCAGTGCAGAAGATATTTTTAGCCAGTTCGGTGATATCTTTGGTGGAGCGTTTGGTGGCGGCGGACGTCAGCAACGCCAACGTCGCGGTTCAGATTTACGCTATGTAATGGAACTTACCCTTGAGGAAGCTGTAAAAGGGGTTAAAAAAACAATTACCTTTACTGCTCCAGCACCATGTGATGTGTGTGATGGTAAAGGCTCTAAAAATCCAAAAGATGTAGAAACTTGTAAAACTTGTCACGGTTCAGGACAAGTGCGTATGCAGCAAGGTTTCTTCTCTGTACAACAAACTTGTGGCACATGTCGTGGCCAAGGCAAAATTATTAAAAACCCATGCCATGCATGTCATGGTTCAGGTGTAGCAGATCGTCAGCAAACATTAGAAGTGACGATTCCAGCGGGTGTGGATAATGGTGACCGCGTTCGTTTAAGTGGTAAAGGCGAGGCTATTCGTGATGGTCAAGCTGGTGACTTATACGTTGAAGTGGTTGTTCGTGAACACGAAATTTTCCAACGTGATGGTGCCGATTTATATATGGACGTACCAGTAAGCATTGCTGATGCTGCACTTGGTAAAGAAATTGAAATCCCGACTTTGGAAGGCCGAGTTAGCTTGAAGATTCCTGAGGGAACTCAAACAGGTAAATTATTCCGGTTACGTGGTAAAGGTGTGCGCCCTGTACGTAGCAGTATGGTGGGTGATTTACTTTGCCGTATCGTGGTAGAAACACCAGTTAACCTAACCTCTCGTCAACGTGAATTACTTAAAGAATTACAAGCATCTTTCGATGGTGAAGACAGTGCTTCTTCACCAAAGAAAAAATCTTTCTTTGATCGCTTATTCGATTAATGATTGATTAGATCAGAAATTAAAAAGAAGGCGGATATTGATAAAATATCCGCCTTTTTATTGCGCTGATTCATCTTATTATTTTTATTCTGCTTAAAAGAAAATGACTCGTAATTATTCTGTAGGATGAGCGACATCAATATCATCAACACTTACGTTGAGTTGACTTGATGCAACTGGAGCCACTACAGCTTCGACAGTAGCTTGAGGAGCTGGTTGTATAGCTGCTTTTACTGTTTCTTCAGTTTTTTCTTCAATGATTGGATCAATATCTTCAACTTTAACCTCAGCAGTAGCATCGCTTGTTTGAGCTGTAGGTGTTGCTGCAGTATTTACGTTTGTTGTAATACGTGCTTTAGATAAGCTCTCTAATGTTTCTCCGGGCTGGATTGCAGGTTCTGCAAATGCCACTGAACTTATTATCCCCATAATGGCGGTTAGGCCAATAATTTTCGAATGCATGCTGAACTCCTTATAGTCATCTTTTTTTCATTCGTGGCTCAGTAGTGTGCAGATCAATTCTTTAACTTTTGTGAAAACAGATTAAATTCCGGTTCCCTTTAAAAAATATTTTTTACTTTTTATCGTGAGCAAAGAGTTTTGATATAGTAAGCCAATTACGTAAAACAGAAGATTGGGAAGGATTATGTCAGCAGCTCCACGCATTGGTATTTTGGGTGCAGGCGGCCGTATGGGTCGTATACTTATTCAGGCAGTTCAACAAGCAGGTTATCAATTGGGAGCCGCTGTTGTACGCCCAGAAAGTACTTTAATCGGTGCTGATGCTGGTGAACTTGCAGGAATTGGTTCAGTGGGTGTGAAGGTTTCAGGAAGCTTGGCTGATGTACTTAAAGATTGCGATGTAATCATTGATTTTACTGCACCAGCTGCAACCGCCCAGCATTTAAAGTTATGTCGTGAAGCTGGCGTGGCTATGGTGATTGGCACCACAGGGATGTCTGATGAGCAAAAGGCTGAATTGGATGAAGCAGCAACGCATACACCTGTTGTATATGCTGCGAACTACTCTGTTGGCGTAAATGTATCAATCAAGTTACTTGAGCTTGCAGCAAAAGTATTTGGCGATACAGTAGATATTGAAGTAATTGAAGCTCACCACCGTCATAAAGTAGATGCACCATCAGGTACTGCATTAATGATGGGTGAAGCAATTGCGGATACTTTAGGCCGTAACTTAAAAGAAGTTGCTGTTTATGGTCGTGAAGGGTATACCGGTCCACGTGATCGTCAAACCATTGGTTTCGAAACCATCCGTGGTGGCGATATTGTAGGGGAACATACGGTCATGTTTATTGGTGAGGGTGAGCGTGTTGAAGTGACTCACAAAGCCACTAACCGTATGAACTTTGCTGCCGGTGCAGTACGAGCTGCTGCATGGGTTGTGGGCCGTGAAGCGCGTAAATATGACATGAAAGATGTTTTAGGGTTGAACGACGTACAGGTGTAAACCATCTGTACACTTCCCATATGTGGCGAGAAAAACAAGATAGAGCAGAACATGAATAAAAAACAAATTGCTTTGACCACTCTTCTTTGCTTAAGCAGCCTCTATACAGGGGCTGCCTCTACAGACAAGGCTAAACTCAGCCTAGACCGTAATCATATTAAAGTGTGGACCTATCAAAAAGCAGATAACCCAGTCTTTCAATATAAAGCGGAAACAACGTTTGATGTACCTCTTGAACGCGCTGTGGCGGTGATTTTAGATGTAGATCGTGCGGCTCAATGGGTGCCTTATATGGGCAAGGTCCAAATGCTTTCTCAGGATGAAAAGAAAGGCGAATTTACTTTATATATGGTGTTAGATTTTCCTTTTCCGCTAAAAGATCGCGATGTAGTGGTTAAAGGAAAAATGAGTAAAGCAGCCAATGGCCTAATTACTATTAAAAATACGGCAGTTAATAGTAACTATCCTATACAACCCGATGTCGTGCGCCTAACACGCTATGAAGGGGACTGGACATTTCAGAAACTTGCCAATAATAAAGTCAAAGTCACCACTAGTGGCTATGCTGATCCAGCGGGTGCAATTCCGTTGAGCTTCGTCAATATGTTTGTTCAACAGCAACCTTATCAGATGCTGCTTAAAATGAAACGGGAAGTAATGAACCCGATTTATGAGCAACCTAAGTTGCCGGAAATTTTAAAATAAATAAGCTAAAAAAAGCGCCTGATCTCAGGCGCTTTTTTTATTAGTCTGAACACTGTTGTAAGGTTTGAGCGGGGCTGCTTTCTCGTTTGATTTGGAATAAAACCAATAACAAACCTAATCCCGCCAGTAAGGCACCCGCAAAAGATACTGCACTATAACCCCAACCTAAATCGAGTACTAACGCGCCTGCAGCGGCACCTACTGCATTACCTAGGTTAAACGCACCGATATTTACTGAAGAGGCAAGCCCTGGAGCTTCATGAGCGACTGACATGACACGCATTTGTAATGGCGGTACTAAAGCAAAGGTTGCTGCACCCCATATCACCAACGCAATGGCTGCTCCAATCTGGCTTTGAGCAAGAATTGGGAAAGTCACCATCATCACGATCAACAGTACCAAGAAACCAATCAGAGTTTTGTTGATGGACAAGTCTGCAAAACGGCCGCCTAAATGGTTACCAATCGAGAAACCGACACCAATCAGCACCAACATGAACGTAATGAAGGTCGGTGAAGCATGCGTAAACTCAGTCAAACTTGGCGCAATATAGGTGTAGAGCGTAAACATTGCACCTGCACCGAGTACGGTAGTGAGTAATGCAAGGACCACAGGGGTACGCGTTAATACTTTTAACTCGGCCTTCACGTTTGGTTTTTGGGCAACCATACCTTGCGGTAATGCTTTCCACAAAGCGAGCATAGTAATGATGCCGAGCACGGAAATCGCAAGGAAAGACATACGCCAGCCAATGTTTTGCCCAACCCATGTTGCTAAAGGCACACCACCAATATTGGCAATGGTTAAGCCCATAAACATGGTTGCCACTGCACTAGCCTGTTTATGCGCTGGGACAATACTCGCTGCCACAACAGAACCAATCCCGAAGAAGGCACCGTGGTTCAGGCTTGTAATGAGACGTGCACCTAATAAGCTCATATAATTTGGCGAAAACGCTGCAATCAGGTTACCGACCGTAAAGATCGCCATCAAAAAAATAAGCGCATTACGTCGTGCAAAACCACCAAACCACAGGGTCATAAACGGTGCACCTAGCATTACGCCAAGTGCATAGCCTGTAATTAACATACCGGCTGTTGGAATTGAAATCCCTAAATCATTAGCGATGTTCGGAAGTAACCCCATTGGGGAAAATTCCGTGGTGCCAATGGCAAAGGCACCAATTGCCAATGCCAATAACGAGAACGCCGTATTTGATTGAGTGTTCATGAGTTTAGTCCCAAACTGGTGCCCATGGCTCTGGGCTAACTTCACGACTGTTACGATCAAGTTCGGCAATCATTTGCATTTCAGCCGCAGTTAACTCGATATCCTGTGCTTTTAAATTACTAATCAGGTTTTCACGTTTAGTCGAAGATGGAATGACTGCAAAACCACGCTGCAATGCCCATGCTAATGCAATTTGCGCTGTCGTTGCTTTATGAGCTGCTGCAATCTCCGCTAAAACAGGGTCTTGAAGCACTTTGCCGTATGCAAGCGTCATGTATGAAGTGACATCAATATTCTTCTCTTGTAAGAAATTCACAAGTTTATGGTTTTGAAGATAAGGACTCAGCTCAATCTGGTTCGTTGCAATATGCTCTACACCAATTGTGTCAATTGCTTGTTGGGTAAGTGCAATATTGAAGTTTGAAATACCAATTTGTTTGGTTAAGCCTTGTTGTTTTGCTTCAAGTAAAAGCTGCATGATTTCAGGAATTGAAACGCCTAAATCCGGTGCTGGCCAGTGAATCAAAGTTAAATCGACATGGTCAGTACGAAGCTTTTGTAAGCTCTCTTTTAAGCTTGGAATAAACTTCTCTTGAGCAAAATTATCTACCCAGATTTTTGTAGTTAAAAACAAGTCCTGACGTGATACGCCACTTTCAGCAATCGCTTGACCAATTGCTGCTTCATTTTCATAGATTTGAGCAGTATCAATTGCACGATAACCGACATCTAACGCATTTTTAACAGAATCAATCACAGCTTGTTCTTTAAGGCGGAAAGTTCCTAGACCAAAACGTGGGATATTCATGTATTCACCTGAAATTAAATAATTGTTTAACTTGAGGTGCATTTTGCTTTTTTTATTGTTGCGAAAAAATAGATGAATAAGCAAAATATCTTTGATGTTTAGTCAATAATAGAATAAACCATGAAATCAACAATTGAAGAACTTATTGCCTTTATCACAATTGTTGATACAGGTTCATTTGTGGCAGCAGCAGAACATTTAAAGCAAACACCTTCGGGGGTGAGCCGCTCTTTAACCCGTTTGGAAGCAAAGTTAGATGTGACTTTGCTAGAGCGAACAACGCGTAAATTGAAACTGACTCAAGAAGGGCAACAATTTCTTATAAAAGCCCGTAAAATTTTAAATGAGCTGAATGCGGCCGAAGAAGAACTTCAAAAGTCTGATCAAGGTACTGCCGGTCTTATTCGGGTTGATTCTGCCACACCGTTTGTTTTGCACGTGATTGCACCATTAATGCATAAATTCCGTGAGTGTTACCCCGATATTGAAATCGAATTAAATAGCAATGATCAGGTGATTGACTTACTTCAGCATAAAACCGATGTCGCATTTCGATTTGGGGAACTTAATGACTCTAGTCTGCACGCCAAATTGGTATGTAAGAGCCGTTTATATATTGTGGCAAGTCCTGACTATCTAGCTCTTAAGGGAACGCCAACACAACCTGAAGAACTTGAACAGCATGATTTGATTGGCTTTACTAGACCTACTTATATCAATAGTTGGCCAATTAAAGTTGGCGATGAATATTTTTTTGCCCAATCAAAAATTAAAGCATCGAGTGGGGAGACCGTACGCCAACTGACGATTAGAGGACATGGCATTGCGCGACTATCTGAATTTGAAATTTGGAAAGATATGGAAGAAGGGCGATTGATTGCATTATTTGAAGACAAAATTGAGCATCAATATCAAAGCATCCATGCTGTGTATTATCAACAAGAGCATCTACCAAAACGAATCCGTTTATTCATTGAATTTTTGGCAGAACAATTAAAAGATGGTTTTAAAAACGCTCTCTAAAGGTCGTATAACTATCGGTTGGAATATGAACTTCTAAAATAGGTGTCGTTTGTCCTTCTGCCGAATGTTGAGACAGAAAATAGCTTTTTTGCTGTTCTTGGCAGCTAAAATATAATTTGGAATAGACTGAATTCACCATAACAACTTCATTTGAGCTATTACGTTTATATTGATAATGAGAAATCGCACTGGTCTCGTCATCAGTGCGTTGCTCCATTTTGTAGTCTTGCTGGTTGGTCATTTTTAAATAACCTTCAATCAAACTTTGGCAAACCGTGTGTCTGTGCTGTTCATTTTTTGGGTGTGGTTGGCAACCTGCTAAAACAATAGTAAATAACAATATAACTTTTAATTTCATTGGTTTGCTACTCTCTGAGTTGATTTCCATAGCCTAAAGGTGTTCTATAAACCAGTACAGATACAGAAATTTTTAAAAAAGCAGCACAGAATGACTTTTCAATATCAGGTTCTTGCCAATCAATTAGCACATCGTATTTATCAAGATGAACTTAAACCTCATCAAAAGCTCATTTCCTTACGAGATTTTGCCCGTCAACAAGGTATTAGTTTAAGTACAGCAAAAAGTTGCTATGAATTACTTGAGGCGAGGGGACTCATTTATGTAAAGCCGAAGTCAGGTTATTTTGTGGTTGCTCGTACCCCATCCAGCCCTATTCCGGATAGTCCAGATTTTTTATCTTTGCCTCGACATGTCTCAAATCTGGAGTTGCATAACCAAATTCAGGAAGCTGCCTTACAAAGTCATCTTGTACCTTTGGGATCGATTCAGTTAACGCCGCACTTTATTCCTGTAGAAGGTTTACGTCGTTCTATTCAACGTGCTTTAAAAAATTGTCAGCCTCAAGATTTTCTTTATTGTAATAAACAAGGCCATGAACAATTAAGAAAAGCACTATCCGATCATTGGCGTGAAGATGGTATTTATATCGCTCCAGAAGATATTTTTATTACCAATGGCTGTATGCCGGCTTTGTCTTTAGTGATTCAGAAGCTTACTGAAGTGGGCGATAGTATTCTTATTCCTACACCCACCTACAATGGTCATTTACAGTTATTAGCAAGTTTAAAACGACAGATTGTTGAGATTCCGGCAGATTATCGCGGAATTGATCTTGAGCGCTTAGAATCTTTAATGCAGCAAGGTTTGGCGAAGGTTTGCTTAATGACAGCCAACTACCAAAATCCTTTGGGATATTGCTTTAGCAACACAGAGAAGCAGAAGATTGCTGAATTATCTGCAAAGTATCAGTGTTTTATTATTGAAGACGATATTTTTGGTGAGTGTGGCTACAGTAGTGAGCGGCCATTACCCATTCGATATTGGGACCGTGAAGGTTATGTGATTTGGTGTGGTTCAGTGTCTAAGTCTTTGTCGAGTGCGTATCGAGTAGGATGGTTTTGTTTAACGACAAAGCTAGTACATCTAAAACTTGAACTGCTAGTAAGTAATATTGGCGTGAATACACCCTTACAGTTAGGTCTAGCTGATTTTATTTATAGTCGTGGTTATCGAGAGCATTTAGAGCAGCTACGACCAAATTTAATGCGGCAAGTTGAAGAATACCGTAGCTGTATTTTAAGAGCCTTTGAAGGTATACCAATTGCATTGAGCCAGCCCGAAGGCGGATATGCATTATGGATACAGTTACCTAAGAGTGTAGATAGTTTAGCGCTCTATTACACTGCACAAGCTCAGGGAATTACAGTGGTACCGGGCCATGTTTTTGGTGAGGATGAACGCTATCGACATTTTATTCGTTTAAACGCAGGCCATGAGTTAACAGCCGATGTCCGCCAAGCAATTATGAGCTTGGCAGACTGGTCTCGACAACAGATGCAAACAGTGAGTTAGTTTTATTCTGCGAAGTCTGCTTTAAGCACAATGCGGTAGCGTGCTTGACCTGAGTGTAGACGTTCAATTGCTTCATTGAGCTGTGACATTGGAAATAGCTCAATTTGAGGCGCAATTTTTTTGCGTGCGGCAAACTTTAAAAGTTGGCGTAGAGCGGCAGGTGAACCTGTAGGTGAACCAGTTACTGATTTGGCACCATCAATGAGAGAACCTACAGAAACAGGAACAGGTTCTAGTGTAAGTCCTAAGAAGTGCAAAGAACCGTTTGGTGCTAGCGTAGAAATGAAAGCACGCCAATTTAAAGACACATTTACGGTACTCAGCAATAAATCAAATTTACCCTTTTGAGCTTTTACCGCTTCTGTATCGCGGCTATTCACCACATGGTCGGCTCCCATAGCTTTGAGTTCTTCGGTTTTATCTGGGTTAGAACTAAAAGCCGTAATTTCACAGCCCCACGCTTTAAGGAGCTTAATGGCGATATGACCCAAACCACCAATACCAATCACACCCACGTGATGTGTTGCCTGAATTTTGTGTTTGAGTAATGGGTCAAAAACGGTAATTCCGCCGCAAAGTAAAGGGCCTGCACTTTCGGGGTCTAAATCTTCGGGAAGGGGAATGGCCCATTGCCAACCAGCACGAACCTTATCGGCAAAGCCACCCGCATGTCCCACGATTGTTGCGACATTTTCGCCCGTACAAAGAACTTGCTGACCACCAATACACTCATCACAGGCTTGGCAACTCTCAGCGGTCCAGCCAATACCGACACGTTGCCCAATTTGTAGTCCTTTGGCTTCTGAGCCTAAAGCAACAATTCGTCCAATAATTTCATGGCCTGCAACTACAGGGTACACGGTTGAGCGCCATTCATTATTTAAAACAGAAATATCAGAATGACACAAACCACAGTATTCAACTTTTACCTCAACCTGATGCGGTTGTAATTCACCTGCATCAAATTGGTATGGGACCAGTTTTTCACCTGCCTGCATTGCAGCATAAGCCTGAATCGTATTATTGCTCATCGGAAACTCCTTAAGCGGATTTGAACCGTTCTGGTGGGTTATGAAGCTTTAAATTGACAATCATTTTCATGGTCATTGACCATACCCACTGCCTGCATAAACGCATAGCAGGTGGTTGGACCAACAAATTTGAAACCATTTTTTTTAAGCGTTTTGGAAAGTTTTAGGCTGAGCTCAGTTTGAGCAGGGGCGTTGCGATAATCTACAACATCATTGTGTTGAGGAGTGGCATCTACAAACTGCCAAAGCCATTTAGAAACATCACCAACTTGGGCTTTAAGGGCTTGCCAAGCAATTGCATTATCACGAATGGCTTTGAGTTTGCCTAAGTGACGAATTAAGCCTGCATCGGATAGTTTTGTTTCTAAAAAGTCATCCGTAAATGCGGCAATGTCAGCAATAGGGTGATTAAAAAAGTGCTGGCGGTAGCTTTCTCTTTTTTTCAGTACGGTAATCCAAGATAGACCTGCTTGTTGTCCTTCAAGACAGAGCATTTCAAATAATCGGGCTTCGTCGTGTTCTGGTTTGCCCCATTCTTCATCATGGTAAGCAATATAGAGTGGATCATCGGAACACCATCCGCAGCGTTGAGTTTTCATGATGATGCTCCTTATATTTATCTTGGTATTTTAGAGTTTGAATGGTACCCATTCATTTGGGCGAGTATCCCAATAATACAGTTCAGCTTGAGTTAAGTCTTCAAACTTTAGCCAAAAGTCTTTGCCAACTTTATCTGAAAAACCGGTACTGATCAGTAGGGCATCATCACTGATTTCCATGATCCAGCCTTGATAGCTATTGCCATTTAAAATGATCTTTTGCTGGTTGCCAGACTCGGCAAACTCTACTAAGCGATTGATCAGCGCTTCCGACATAAAATGTTCCTAGCGTAAATATGAATAAGGATTAACAGCACCACGACCTTTACCATCTAAGTAAAGACCATAATGAAGATGAGGTGAAGTATAACGTGCATTGCCCGTGTTGCCGACATAGCCAATTAAATCACCTTTTTTGACATAGTCACCTACGTTTAAGCCACGTTTATGTCCATCAAGATGAGCATAATAATGCCATGTTCCTGCCGGGCCTAAAATCCAGATGACTTTGCCACCGAGGTTATTATTACGAAGATCGGCAATGAGCCCTTCAGTTGCACTGTACACTTTGGTTCCACGTGGAGCCAAAATATCAATTCCTTCGTGGCTACGGCCCTGACTCCGAGCAGCTCCCCATGTGTCTTTTAACTCATCTCGATCGACACCTTTTACCGGAACAGGAAGCCGACTTGGAAGCTGCATACTCTTGAGTTTGCTAACTTGAGCTGGTGAAAGCGGGGCAGGTTTTTTAGGTGCACTGGCACAGGCTGCCAATAGAATAATGAGAAAACCAAGTGAGAGATGGGAAACAAAACGTCGCACAAAATACTCCCTGTCACAGCCATATCAAAATTATTTTGCTCACTATGTCATGAACGGCTTGTCGAGATCAATTTTTTCATAGCAGTTGGGACACCTTTAGCAATAGCTTGTTCTGGGCTTAACCATTGGCCTTCAAGTTCAATCGCCAGATGTTCTTTTTGATCAGGTTCCACGTGGAACACATGAGTATTAAGTAACCATGTAAAGTGAGTGAAGCTATGACTGATCTGAAAGGTTTGTAGTTGAGGCTGTAGTTTAAATTGCTGGCTTATGCTCAGTCGTTCATGTTCATTTTCTAAAATAGGTAAACAGAATAAACCACCCCATAGGCCATGAGCTGGGCGTTGTTGCCAGAACCATTCATCTTCGCACTGAATAATAAGAACATCTGCTGTTTTAACAGGTGGTGTTTTTTTCGGTTTTTTAAAAGGTAATTCTTGTTCTAAACCTTGCTGGTAAGCCAGACAATGAGCTTGCATTGGACAATATAAACACAGCGGTTTTTTAGGCGTACAAATGGTTGCACCCAAGTCCATAATCGCTTGCGTGTAGTCATGATTACGATGTGTCGGGCAAAGCTCTTCAGCCAGTTTCCACATTTCACGTTCGTGCTGTGGTTTGCTTAAATCATCTTCAATAGCAAAAAAACGGGCTAATACACGTTTTACGTTGCCATCCATAATCACGCCGTACTGACGTAAACCCAAAGACATGAGTGCACCTGCGGTCGAGCGACCAATGCCCGGTAGTGCAATCCATTCTTCTAGGGTTTCAGGAAATTTGCCTTGCTGTGCTACAAGGCCGGCAGCTTTATGCAAATTGCGGGCACGAGCGTAATAGCCAAGACCTGCCCAATAAGGGGCGACTTCATCCCAAGTTGCATAGCCTAAAGCTTCTACAGTTGGGAAGCGCTCCATAAAGCGGTCAAAATATTGTAGAACCGTTTTCACCTGAGTTTGCTGTAACATAATTTCAGAAACCCAGACTTTGTATGGATCATCTGCGACTTGCCAAGGCAAATCATGCCGACCATGTTGATCGAACCAGTTTAAGAGGGCATCAGAAAAAGAAAATTCAGGCATGAACAGCTATAGAAGAAAAGTAAGGGCTAAATTATAGCTGAAATTTGGGTGAAATTTTGTTTAAAGAAACCGAAGAAAATGGACACATGAAAACAGGGACTACATCAAAAATGTAGTCCCTGTTCTATGAGTAAAAAGGATTAATCCTTTTGTACACCCCAACGTTGATCAAGTTTCAACGGTTGGTTTTTGTAGTATGGAATGACATGAATGTGGAAATGGTCAGAAGTCTGTCCAAACACTTCACCATCATTAAAGCCAATATGGAAACCGTCTGGCTGATGGCGAAGCTGGGTTTCATGACGGGCAATTTCAAGAAGTGTCAGTAAGCCTTGGTGCTCTTTAGACGTAATATCAAAAAACGAGCTGACATGGCGTAGTGGAGTCACTACACAGTGACCTTTAGACAACGGATTTGGGTCTGGTAAAATTACAGCAAATTCATTCTTATCAATGATGTCATATTCATCAAAATCGCAATACGGACATTTCTTGTCAGTCATTGTTGTATCCTCTCATGTTATTCCATTAAACCCCGAGTGCGGGAAATAAGACTAGGCTTTGCTCTAGCTCAACGGGAGTATATTTATTGAAGTATGGTTTAAAAAATACAGTAAAAATATTGCAAAGTCATAAACATTTAAGGGAGCAAATGCGAAAAATGCCATTTGCTCCAAATTTGCTTCTTTTATTTTAAAGTACGTTCTAATAAAGCGTACATTTTAGCAAGGCCTTGTTTCTCCGCTTCGCTGTTGTAGCCAAGGTCTACACCATTCGCTTTAGCTCTTTCATCTGCAAGCGGGTTACTAAAGCCATGTTTAGCATCTTTTAAAACCACTACCTCATGTTTAACCTCAGCAGCTTGCATCTCTTTTTCAAAATTAGCAACATCTTCTAAGGTGACCATGCTGTCTAGTTCACCATGTAGAACCAATACCTCACCTTGAATGTTGCCTTTTTGAGCAGGAGCCTTAGGAGCTAATGTACCATGGAATGTCGCAGTTGCTTTGAGGGGAGCACCTGAGCGAGCTAGATCGAGTACCACTTTGCCACCATAACAAAAACCTACCGCTGCAAGTTTTTCACTATTTACTTCCGGTTGAGCAGCCAAAGTCTGAAGACCTGCGTTGGCACGATCAGTCACAGTGTCTAGATTTTCAAATGTCTGCATCATCCATTCATAAGCTTGAGCTGCAGTCGTTGTTACTTTTTTATCGCCATACATGTCAATTGCAAGTGCAGCATAACCGTGTTCAGCAAGTTCACGCGCACGTTGTTCAGTGTATTCGTTACGACCCCACCACTCAGGACCAATAATGACACCTGGTACAGGTGTTTCACTTTCTGGAGCCGCAAAGTAACCAATTAAATGGCTACCATCTGGTGCAGTATATTGAATTTCACGGGTTTTAATTACTGTACTCATGACATTAATCCTGAAATTAAATTCGATTTAAATACGCTTGATTAAAGCATAAAAAATAAAAGCCATATAAATAACTATGTAAAAAACTACATCAAAAGAAAAGCATAGAAATATTTATGCAATAAAAAAAGAAGGAACGAGTTCCTTCTTTTTGATATGGTCATGATTAAATTAAGTTCGGCCTCGCGAAATAAAACCAATAACAGCGAGAATTACAGCTATCACTAATAAAATCACGGCAAAGTCTTTAGATAACCCTGCAACACCACCAAACCCTAATAGACTGGCAATGAGTGCAATCACTGCAAAAATTATTGCCCAACGGAACATATGCTGTCCTCCTTATTTTTCATTGTCTTTTTACTATATAGCGTGTTTTTTGCACGAAATGTGTCGTTTATGTGGTTGAAATGTATATTAAACAATCATTTTGTGATGCCAAAAATACGGCTTCTTTTCTTAAGACCAGCGTACTTCAATGCTATAATCTGATTTTGCTTGATCTATATAGCCGTTAAAATCTTATGTCTACCGAGACCTCACTTCGTCCATTGTTTTGGAAAAATTATACGCTAGAGCAACTGACTCAGGCTGAGTGGGAGGCACTGTGTGATGGATGCGGATTGTGCTGTTTGGTCAAGCTAGAAGATGAAGATACACATGAAGTTGCGTACACCAAAGTGGCGTGCAAGTTACTTGATTGCAATACTGGACGTTGTTCTGACTACCCAAACCGTCAGCAGCAAGTACCCGACTGTTTACAACTAACACCGGAAACTTTAAAAACCATACACTGGTTGCCATCGAGTTGTGCCTATAAACGTTTGAATGAAGGCAAAAATTTACCTTCTTGGCACTATTTAAATACGGGTTCCAGACAAAGCGTAGTGAAAGCGAAAAAGTCGGTAGCAGGGCGTTGTATTCCTGAAACTGATGTATATGAAGATGATATCGAAGATTATGTGGTGCGTTGGGTGCGTTAATACGCTCCCGATGAGCATTTTTAATTACAGCGTATAATAAAGTAACATTTTTATCGTAAATTTTTTAATCATCTCCGTTATATAAAAATAAAAGCAAAAGGAGATAAAAATGATGAGACGATTAGCAGCCCCCTTATTATGTAGTAGTTTCTTCTTGTTAATGGCCTGTGGCTCTAATAATACTAATTCAAAAAATCCTGAACAAAATACAATTGCAAAAACAGAGCAGACCAGTGCTGCCAAACAAACTTATCAGGTCGAGGCAGTCGCACATTTTAATGAGCCTTGGGCGATCACCAGTTTGCCTGATCAGCGGTTATTGGTGACTGAACGGCAAGGTAAGCTAAAAATTTTTAATCCACAAAATAAACAAGTGCTAGATGTTCAGGGTGTTCCAGCGGTGAACTATGGCGGACAGGGCGGTTTAGGGGATGTTGCTCTACACCCAGACTTTGCCAAAAATCACTGGATATATCTTAGTTATGCAGCCAAAGGGCAAGGTGGGTCTGGTGCAGTGATTTCACGTGCAAAATTAGATTTATCTAATCCTAATCAGCCAAAACTCACCGATGTAAAGCAGATTTGGCAACAAGTACCTAAAGTCTCAGGACAAGGCCATTATGGGCATCGCATGCTTTTTGGTGCAGATGGTAAGCTTTGGGTCAGTTCAGGTGAGCGCCAAAAGTTTGACCCTGCCCAAAATGTGAAAAGCAACTTGGGCAAAATCTTGCGTTTAAATGACGACGGTTTAGCAGCCTTAGGTAACCCTTTTTATGAGCAAGGCGGTGTCACTGCTGAAATATGGTCACTTGGACATCGTAACCCATTAGGAATGGCCTTTGACCGTAAAGGACAGCTATGGGTGGTTGAGATGGGGCCTAAAGGTGGTGATGAGCTTAATATTATTACCAAAGGCGAAAACTATGGTTATCCGATTGTTTCAAATGGAGATCATTATTCAGGTCAGCCTATTCCAGATCATCACACGCGCCCAGAGTTTAAAGCGCCAGAAATTGACTGGACCCCTGTAATCTCACCGTCGAGCTTAATTATTTATCGCGGACAACAATTTCCCGCATGGCAAAATAAAGCTTTAATTGGCGGGTTATCTTCAGAAGCAATTGTAGTTGTAGATTTAGAGCATAAGCCCGTAAAAGAAGTACAAAGATTAGAGATGAAGCAACGTATTCGTGGGTTACATGAAGCACAAGACGGTTCAATTTGGGTAATTGAAGATGGCCCCAATGCTCGTTTACTCAAGCTGAGTAAGAAACCCTCTTAATGCTAGGAAATACCCTGTAAATAAAGGATGTGTCTCATAGATTCAAATTGTAGATTTCTGTGAGACACAATAGACTATAGTGAAAAGACGATAAAGCTATTTGAGATGTCAGACACCCATATTCCACTTCCTGAACGCCTGCGCCCGAGAGACTTGTCTGAAATTATTGGGCAAGATCATTTGTTAGGTGAACATGCACCCTTACGTCAAATGATTGATCAGGGACATTTGCCTTCTATTATTTTTTGGGGGCCGCCAGGCGTCGGTAAAACGACAATTGCTTTGCTTTTAGCTCAGGCAATAGATCGTCCATTTGTGAGCTTATCTGCGCTGAATACGGGCGTAAAAGAATTACGTGAAGTGATTGCAGAAAGTGGTGACTTACTGACCCCTGTAGTTTTTATTGACGAAATCCATCGCTTTAATAAATCACAGCAAGATGCATTATTAGGTGCCGTAGAAAAAGGTAAAATTACCTTAATTGGCGCCACCACTGAAAACCCGTCTTTTGAAGTCAATAGTGCACTTTTATCACGCTGTCAGGTCTATACCTTAAACAGTTTAGACAGTGAGGCAATTCAGACGCTACTTAACAATGCACTCCAAAACGATAAATTTTTAAAAGAACGCTATATTCATATTGAAGAGTATGATGCTCTTTTACAGTTTGCAGCAGGTGATGCCCGTAAAGCACTAAATTTACTAGACTTAATTGCAAGTACTTTTGAGCCCGAAGTTGAAAATACCATTACCAATGCAGTTGTAGTAAAAGTCGCTCAGCAAAATATTGCGCGTTATGACGAATCGGGTGAACAGCATTACGACCTCGTTTCTGCCTTTATCAAATCGATTCGTGGTAGTGATCCAGATGCGGCTTTGTACTGGATGGCGCGGATGCTTAAAGGCGGGGAAGATCCGGTTTTTATTGCAAGACGTATGTTGATTGCCGCTTCAGAAGATATTGGAAACTCGAATCCAAATGCACTATTGCTTGCAGGTGAATGTTTCCGTTCTGTACAGGCGGTGGGAATGCCTGAGGCTCGAATTATTTTGGGTCAAACAGCAGTTTATTTAGCGACCAGTGCAAAAAGTAATAGTACTTACCTCGCGATTAATAAGGCCTTAGAACTTGCTGAGAAAACGGCAAATTTACCAGTACCTTTACACTTGAGAAATGCGCCAACCAAACTGATGAAACAGCAAGGTTATGGAATTAATTATCTCTATCCTCATGACTACCCTGAGCACTTTGTACTGCAAGATTATTTGCCGCCTGAGTTAAAGGGAACCAAACTCTATGAGTCGGCAAGAAACAAGCGTGAAGTTGAAGGTGAACGCCTACAACAACGCAGATGGCAGCAGGAACAATAGTTTTATTGTTTCCTGCTATTGTTCCAATTCTTCAGTCACCTGACCATAAATCAGCAGGGTAAACACGCCTGTACCACCAATAATATTGCCAATGGTGGTTGGAATCAGGAAATTAAACAGATATTCACCAAGAGAAGCTTCTCCTTGCCAGACCAGATAGGACATTTCGGTAGAGCCAACGACCACATGGGTAAAGTCGCCTAGTCCTATTAGATAAGTCATGAAAAAGATGACTAGGAATTTATTGCTGACGGAAGGTAGCATCCAGACCAATGCAGCAATTAAAAGACCAGACATAACCCCTTTAAGCAGATTTTGGGTGGCGGAAAAAGACGCAACATGATGTGCGAGCTCATCTAGGGCTTTATCAATGTTTGGAGTAAACAGGTCGGTGGTCAGGAAGAATAAACTCGCCAAAGCTGTTCCAATGATATTGCATAGAAACACGATTCCCCATAGACGGCCTACAGCTCGTAATTTGTCTAAGGTAAAGGGCTTAAATAGGGGCACAACTGTAGTAATAGTATTTTCGGTAAAGAGCTGCATGTGTCCTAAAATAGCGATCAGGAATCCAATGGTATAACCGAAATTGGTAATTAAATCGGTCCAGATGGCATCAGTTGGGATATAAGAAGCAATAATTGCCTTAAATACAAATGAAAAACTGATGACTAGACCTGCTGCAATGCCTGAAAAGATGAGCGCGGCTGTTGGGCGATCTAACTCTTCGGCACCATCACGGCGAATAATTTCATATACTAAACGGGGCGACAGTTTCTCGTGTTCTTCAACTGCCATTTTTTCACGCCAGCTTAGGGTTTGATCGACTTTCTCTTCTTCTAGTTCATGGTCCATCGGGTTTACTCCTCACTGAATAATTAATTTATATTTATCGTTTTTTATTTATTGTTAAGGCAGTGTTCAGGATAAATCTAGAAGATTCCTACCAGCTTTATGTATTTTTTTATGAATTGAACACTCTCGGGGTAAGCGAACTAGAACAATAATGCATGAAGAAAAGAATCGACCAGACCTGAGAGAAAAGTTAAGTATAAGAAAAGATAGCAAACTCAATCAGCCTGCTATAAAAAGTGTAACGTTGAAGCTAAGCGCTTGTAGTCATGAAAATGGCAACAATAATTAAAACAAGGTATATGCTCTCAAGGTACGTATGAGTTTCATATAGTCGCCTTGGGAAGCTTCAGAAATGACAGTTTCGACTTCAGCTTGGCTCCATCCTTGCTTTAAGGCAGAGTGGCTAAAATTAGATAAAATCACTAATGGATTTTCACCAAAATGGATTGGATGATTCATTAATCTCTTTTCTGGTTTAAATAGTTCCATAGACTCATCCTATTTAAAAATTTAATTATTGTGATGCAATTTATATTTTTTTAGATTTTAGTGCTTTGTTTTGAGATTGTGCAACTCATAATTTAATTAAATATACAAATCTGTCTACTTTTCCTAAATTCTAGGGTGCTGAAAATAAAAAAACCGAGCTGAAATGCTCGGTTTTTTATAAAGTTGAGCTGATTAGATGTCAGATAAATCTACGCCTAAACGAGCAGCAACTTCTTCATAAGCTTCAACAACACCGCCTAAGCCTTGACGGAAACGGTCTTTGTCGAGTTTTTTCTTAGTGTCTTTGTCCCATAAACGGCAACCGTCTGGAGAGAATTCGTCACCAAGTACGATACGATCATGGAAAACACCAAATTCAAGTTTGAAGTCCACCAAAATCATGTTGCCTTCAGCAAATAATGCTTTTAATACATCATTTACTTTATAAGTTAACACTTTCATTTGTTCTAACTGTTCAGCAGTCGCCCAACCTAAAGCAATCGCTTGAGATTCGTTAACCATTGGATCGCCTAGGCCATCATCTTTGTAGAACAATTCAAATGTAGGAGGAGTTAACTCTTTACCTTCTTCTATACCTAAACGACGGCATAGAGAACCTGCTGCATAGTTACGGATTACACATTCAACAGGAATCATTTGAAGTTTTTTAACAAGAACTTCAGTTGGAGAAAGCAATTTTTCAAAATGCGTTTCGATACCCGCTTCAGCAAGTTTTTCCATGATGAAGGCGTTAAAACGGTTGTTCACCTTGCCTTTACGATCTAGTTGTTCGATTTTTTCGCCATTGAACGCAGAGGCATCATCACGAAAGACTAAAATCAGATGGTCGGCATTGTCTGTTTCATATACAGATTTTGCTTTACCAGTATAGAGCAAGGTTTGTTTTAACATGAGGGAACCTTTTTTAAAAAAAATGCCTAGTAAACGACTAGGCTGGCCAATTTTGGTAAATCTGGTTTAACACTTCTGCGGCAACATCAGGGCTAGCAAAAGTGTTATCTGGATTAAATAGAGCAAGGCTATGACTAGAGCCAACACCAGTGAGCTTAAGCACATATGTATTGTCATTTACTTTAATCGTCGCTTGATTGTTACCTTGAGCGATGACGTTGTAATTTAACGTGCTTAACGTAGCTTTGGTGTATTGCCAAATCTCGGCAGTACTTCCATCAATTTTTAACAGTGGGTTTTTATTACCATCTGTCACAAGTTGAGGGCGACCAAGCGCACTACCTGTTTGAGCAGATGCATCTGCTGTCGTATCAGTTTGAAGTGGTTCAGGACGTGGCAATGCAAAACGATTGCCACGCTTGTTTTCAAACTTCGGTGCGTGATCGATAGCAAGCTGGTCTACTGTTGGTGCAGGATACAAAGGTGTCGCTGGTCGTACAGTTGCATCGGCAGGGTACTCAAGTGGGGCGAGTTGCTTTGCATTTTTATAATCTAAAGAGTGATTATTGAGTGCGAAGCGACCACAGCCAGCTAAACTTAAGGCTGAAACTGCAAGGACTAAACCAAGACGTAATTGCATCATAAATTGCTCTTATTAAATAATTCCCGCATCTTTTAGGGCATTGCGGAGAGGTTCGCGATATTGCTCAGCGAGAGGAGTGAGTGGTAAACGAATACCAGTATCAATCAGTCCCATCTCATGTAGTGCCCATTTCACAGGAATTGGGTTTGATTCGCAAAATAGAATATTGTGTAAATTTGCAATCTTATTGTTAAGCGTCTTTGCTTGTTGCTCATCTTTTGCAATTGCAACCGCACATACTTCGCTCATTGCTTTAGGTGCAATGTTTGCAGTAACCGAGATATTACCGTCTGCGCCAAGAAGCATAAGTTCCCACGCAGTTTCATCATCACCTGAATACACAGCCATCTTGCCGTTTAAAGCATCGATTAAAGCTTTACCGCGTGGTACGTCACCTGTTGCATCTTTAATGCCGACAATATTTGGAATTTCCGCTAAACGCACAGCTGTATCGTTTGACAAATCTACACCTGTACGACCAGGTACGTTGTAAAGAATAAGCGGTAATTCAACAGCTTCAGCAATCGCTTTATAGTGTTGGTAAAGGCCTTCTTGAGTCGGCTTGTTATAGTATGGGGTTACAAGTAAAGCTGCATCTGCGCCAAGGTCTTTGGCAGCTTTAGTTAATTCGATTGCTTCACGGGTTGAGTTTGCACCAGTACCGGCAATAATTGGAATACGTTTGTTGGCTACACGAATAATTTCTTTAATAACCTGTGTGTGCTCTTCCATGCTCAATGTTGAGGCTTCGCCGGTTGTACCGACGGCTACAATACTGTTTGTACCTTGTTCTATGTGCCACTCAACCAGCTTCTCAAGACTCTTCCAATCTACACCGCCATCTTTCAACATGGGAGTGACGATTGCGACGATTGAGCCTTGAATGGTCTGTGCTTGCTGAGTCATTTTAAAAAATATCCTATTTATCCATCCGAATCTGAGGTAAGAAAAACAAAATGTGGGATGGTTGCAGTATTTTGATTGTCCAGTTCTAACAATAACAGATTGTTGAATGACAATTATGCAAATTATGACTGATCAGACGCATAAGAACAATATGCTTGACTGATAAACCCTATGTAAACTTGAGCAAAACATAGAATGCCAATTTGATCATTTCAAGTAAAAGACAGTAAAAATGAGAATATGGTGCAATTCTTCCAACCTCTACTTAACACGGTCTTTTTTATGGCAAGATAAAATGCATATTTCTCCCGAATGGGACTTAAGATGGCATGAAAATGAATAAACAACCACAAAATTCGGCTTTAGTCGTAGTTGACGTGCAAAATGGTTTTACCCCTGGTGGAAACCTAGCAGTTGCCGACGCTGATACGATTATTCCAACCATTAACCAATTGGCAGGTTGTTTTGAAAATGTAGTCCTCACTCAAGACTGGCATCCGGATAATCACATTTCTTTTGCAGCCAATCATCCGGGCAAGCAGCCATTTGAAACGATTGAACTGGATTATGGATCACAGGTGCTTTGGCCTAAGCATTGTATACAAGGCACTCATGATGCCGAATTTCATCCGGATTTAAATATCCCGACAGCTCAACTGATTATCCGAAAAGGTTTTCATGCTCATATTGATAGTTACTCGGCTTTTATGGAAGCTGACCACACCACAATGACAGGTTTAACGGGTTACTTAAAAGAACGTGGTATTGATACGGTCTATGTGGTCGGAATTGCTACAGACTTTTGTGTCGCATGGACTGCTTTAGATGCGGTTAAGCAAGGCTTTAAAACTTTAGTAATTGAAGATGCATGCAAAGGTATTGATCTTAATGGTTCATTAGAACAAGTGTGGCAAACTATGCAGCAACAAGGTGTTGTTCGTATTCAATCGACTGATCTGTTGAATGAATGCTAGAGATACTGATTTTGATGCTTGGACTTTAATTGCGATTTGGTATGGATGAACAGTATGTCTGCATTACTCCGTTTTACTCAGTTTGTTCAAAAGACGTTTGCCCTATGGGTAATTATTTTTGCAGCTCTGGCGCTATGGCAGCCTGAATTTTTTGTTTGGCTGAAAGCTTATATTCCATGGATTTTGGGCATTATTATGCTTGGCATGGGAATGACCATGACCGTTGATGATTTTAAAGGGGTACTACAAAGCCCTAAAGCCGTGTTAATTGGGGTTGTCGCGCAGTTTGTGGTGATGCCGGGCTTGGCATTTATTTTATGTAAATTATTTAATTTGCCTCCTGAAATTGCGGTCGGCGTTATTTTAGTCGGTTGTTGCCCAGGAGGAACAGCTTCAAATGTCATTACCTATATGGCCAAAGGCAATGTGGCTTTATCGGTCGCCTGTACCTCGGTATCAACACTCTTGGCTCCTGTGTTAACACCTGCAATTTTCTATCTACTCGCCAGCCAATGGCTAAAGATTGACGCGGCTTCGATGTTTATTTCGATTTTGCAAGTCGTACTACTTCCGATTGTGATTGGGCTGATTTTGCGAACTTGGCTTAAACGTCAGGTTGAATCCTATATTCAAGTCATGCCATTAGTTTCAGTGATTGCAATTGTAGCGATTGTGGCAGCCATTATTGGTGGCAGTAAAGCAGCTATTTTACAGTCGGGTTTGCTCATTTTGGCGGTAGTGATATTGCATAATGGGCTTGGATATTTATTAGGTTTTACCGCAGCGCGTTTCTTTAAATTACCTTATGCGGACAGTAAGGCGATTGCTATTGAGGTGGGGATGCAAAACTCAGGCTTAGGCGTGGCGCTTGCAGCAGTGCATTTTGCGGCTTCTCCGATTACAGCGGTACCAAGTGCTATTTTCAGCCTTTGGCATAATATTTCGGGTCCTGCACTTGCGACTTATTGGGCAAGTAAACACAAACAAGAATAACTGTATAAACAACATACATGACAAAAGAAGGCCAAACAGATAGTTTGGTCTTTTTATTTAAAGCACTTTTTATTTGAGCTGAATTTAAAACTGGTATGTCTTTTGCTTCGAATTGATGCACTAAAAATAACGTGAATATCGACATAAATCGCAAAGAAAAAAATAAGGCATTTTTTTGATGAACCAGATTTTTAAATTATTTATTCCCATGCTCTCTAGCAATTTAATTGTAGTTTTAAGTGGATTGATTGATATTGCTTATGTAGGGCATTTTAGTAATGACCATGTTGCCGCCTTATCGGTGACCTTATCTTTATATACAGTGGTTTATGTCATTGGAATGGGGATACTGCAAGGTGTGATGCTTAAGCTCTCGGAAGCTTATGGTTGCCATGACATACCACGTATTCGTCAAATTTTTATTCAAGGCGTTTGGCTGATGTTATGTTCGGCATTGGTGAGTATTGCCTTGCTTTACTTGTTCCGTGATTTACCAAAATTATTTGGTGCATCTGAGCATGTCGTTTCAATTACTAAAAACTGTATTTGGGCTTTGGTATTTATTTTACCTGCCCATTTATTGATGCGCTTATTTACAGCTTTGTCTCAGGTCACTGAAAATGCGTATAAGGTTTTATTATCAGATAGTCTTTTCTTCATTCTTAAAATTATTTTGTCCTATCTTCTGATTTATGGTGTTGCTTTATTTTCAATTCCGCCACTCGGGGCGATAGGGGCGTTGTTAGCCACTATCATTGTACGGTGGTTTATGTTGGCCGTTTATTACCTGTTTTTTCTAGAGAAAAGGTACATCTTTATTGAACATCCAGAACAGTCAGTTGAAGATAGCCGGCAAAGTCTGTGTATGATTTTAAAAATAGGGATACCTACTGCGATCATGGCGTTGATGGACGTTGTTGCATTTTGTTCAGTTGCTATTCTGATTTTGCCTTTCGGGAGTGTGGTATCTGCAGCCCATCAAATTGTCGCGAGCACTGGCGGTTTCATGTTTATTTTTCCTTCATCAATTGCCTCGGCTTATAGCATTTTGGTGTCAAGAACTATGGGCAGCGGCAACATGAAAGAAGCAGATAAAATTGCCAGACAAAGTATATGGGTCATTATGGCAGTGAGTGGCAGTTTATCCTTGTGTTTATGGTTGGAGAGGGGCTTAATTGTCACGTTCTATTCAGATGATTTGGCTGTACAGATTTTGGCTGCATCACTGCTCTTGATTGTCTGCATGTCTCATTTTCTCGATGGCTTAATGACGTTATTGACCTCTTTGTTGCGTTGTTGGGATGTGTCGATTTTACCGATGCTGATTTTTTTAGTCGTGGTGTTATGTTTCGGATTGGGCGGTGGTTGGTGGATGGCTTATAAAGGGCTGCACTGGGGGAGTCACTCTATATCTGCAATGGGAATTTATGGTTTTTGGAGTATGGCAGCCATAAGCTATTTAGTAGCTTGTGTATTGAGTGCCTTCTGTTTTCGTTTTAGAAAGCAATTAAGAGGTTTTTGATTAGGTAAATCAACACAACCTTAAAAAGGATGTGCTGCTAACCATTCTTCAATCTCATTTTCAGAAATCACTTCAAAACCATGGCGCTGTAACAGTGCTGTGGTAATCCCAACACCCGTAATTTTCTCGCCTTGAAAAGTACCGTTATAAATTTTTTGACTACCACAAGACGGACTGTTTTCTTTTAAAACCACACAACTTGCTTGTATTTGCTGTGCAACTTCTAGGGTGCGGTAAGCACCTTTTAAATATAGCTCAGTCACATCTAAACCAGATGAATCTAGGATTTTTGCCTTGCCATTAAGCACATCTTGCCCTGTTCCTCCCACAATTTCTGCGGGTAGACGAGGGGTGCTAAATCCACCTAATAACTCCGGACAAAGTGCATGCGCTTTTTTATTTAAAAATAACTGCTTAAGTGTAGTGTGTAAGCAAGAGCGTCCATCGTAGCGTACAGGCTCTCCAATTAAACAGGCACTGATTAAAAGCATGATTTTTTCCGCCCTTAGAACTTTAAAAGCCATGTGAGTGTACTCAATGATTTATAAAATATGAAATCTAAAACAAGCATAAACAAACGAAGTAATTTGATTAATAAATTACACAATTCATAATTAAATTATGTATTGCATAATTTAATTGTTTTTAGTAGCATCTGTCTTAAGGTAAATGGCCATTGGAGGTCCAACAAGGATGTTGGCCTCCATAAATCTAGGAATAACTTTAGGAAAAGACGATTTTTAAAAGTTTATTGAAAAATCTCAATCGTACTTTTAGATAAGAAAGGACAGTGTGTATGGAAAACAAACACCATATAGAAGGGAAATTAATCATCGGCTTTGCGCTCACTCAATCTTCGTTTTAGTTATTGGTTTTTTTCTCATAGGATGCGTTGGGCTAAGGCATTTTGACGGTTCAAATATACTCCCAGCAAATGCGTATTCTATAGAGAAAGGAGCTGACCAGATCAGCATGAGAAGTAAACGGATCAGGTAATTACCAGAGGGAAACTAGATGGATATTTTAGAGAACCCATTAGAATTATGCGGTTTTGCATTTATTGAGTTTGTTTCAAAAGAAAATGAATTAGATCCAATTTTTGAAACAATCGGCTTTTCAAAAGTAGCCAAGCATAAATCGAAAAAAGCGTACTTATGGCGTCAAGGAAATATCAATATTATCCTGAATTATCAGCCAGAATCTTATGCTTCATTCTTTTTTAATGAGCATGGTCCATCTGCTTGTGCGATGGGATTCAAAACTCGTGATGCAGCAAAAGCTTTTAAAAAGGCGGTTGAGCTTGGTGCAGAACCAATGTACTCAAAAGTTGGGCCAATGGAGCTTAACATTCCGGCAATTAAAGGTATTGGTGGCATGCCAATCTTCTTGGTTGACCGCGATATTTATGAAAATGACTTTGTTTTCTTCGATGATGCGCAGCGTAACCCTGAAGGTGCGGGTTTAAAAGAAATCGATCACTTAACGCATAACGTCTACAAAGGACGTATGGAGTATTGGGCAAACTTCTACGAGAAGATTTTCAACTTCCAGGAAATTCGTTATTTCGACATTAAAGGTGAATATACAGGTTTAACCTCTAAAGCATTAACTGCACCAGATGGCATGATTCGTATTCCTTTAAATGAAGACTCAGACAAGGGTAACGGCCAAATTGCAGAATTCTTAGCTGATTTTAATGGCGAAGGTATTCAGCATATCGCGTTTATTTGTGATGACTTAATTTCGACTTGGGATAAGTTAAAAGGCCTTGGTCTTAAGTTTATGACACCACCGCCAAATACGTATTATGAAATGCTTGAAGAGCGTTTACCTGAACATGGTGAACCAACTGAAGAGTTAAAACAACGCGGTATTTTATTAGACGGCAGTACTAAAGATGGCCAGAAGAAGCTTTTATTACAAATCTTCTCTGAAAATATGATTGGGCCAGTCTTCTTCGAATTTATTCAACGTAAAGATGACGACGGTTTCGGTGAAGGTAACTTCAAGGCATTGTTTGAATCGATTGAACGTGACCAGATTCGCCGTGGTGTGCTCGAAGCAAAATAAGTTTTGCTTTGTCTCTAATCTAAAAAAACCAAGAGCAATGCTCTTGGTTTTTTTATGGCTATTGATTAGCGGCTTTTAATATATTGATTAATTGAATTAATCTCATTTTTAAGTGTTTCAATAATTTTACTTTGTGGATCGACGGGTAAAAACATTTCACTATCAAGCGCCACAATACAAAACTCAATCCCTTGGTTTGAGTTAAATACTGGCAGGCCTACTGCGTTAATACCGGTAAGTAAATCACCTTTCGCTGCAGACATTTGTTGTTGGCGGATCGTCTCTTTAAGTTCTAAAAATTCTTCCCAGTTATGTGGCGCAATGTTTAGCCCAAGTTCCTGATGTTTTTGCCACTCAGTTTCTAATAAAGGACGAACAAAATGCTCAGGAAGGTAAGAAGCAAATAAACGCCCAGCAGCAGAATTGACTAAAGGCATAATTGAGCCGACTTTGGTCACAATCGAAATTGGGTGGTTAGATTCAATCGATTGAACCACGACAGGGCCTTTGGGTGACCACTTACTAATTTGAATACCACAGCCAATTTTGCTTTGTAAGTCGTAAATTAAATGTTGTACTAACTGTAAAGTATCGCTGTGCTGAATGCAGTTTAAGCCTAAACGCCATGCTTGATCACCTAAGGCATATTGGCCATCCTCAAGCTGTTTGGCGTAATCCATGCGAATTAGGCTCACCAAGTAGCGGTGTACTTTGGCAGGATGCATCTCAAGCTTACTAGATAAGTCTTTGAGAATAATGGGTTGATTGTGCTCTAAAAGGGCATTTAGTACGGATAAGCCAACTTCAAGTGATTGAACCCCCCCAGATATTTTTTCTTCAATCATTTAAATACCCTTAATCGATTTACTTCAACAGTTAAACAGTTTTGTTCAGAACATAAATTGGCATTGATGCGTTTTACATCATGCCTGAGCCTATAGAAAAATAGAAATCACCTTTTTCTATTAGCGAAATTCACATGTTTAATAATCCACAATTTTTACAAACACCTTCATCTTACATTTATAGCGTAAATTGATAGAGGTTTAGTAGATTTAAACAATATAAATCGGCATTGATATAGAACAGTTCATTCAAACTATTCCCATCAATGCCGACTTTTAAAACGATTGCTTTGAAAGAATTACGCGCCTAATTCTTCTTCATGCAAGAAATGAGTATGGTGTGGAGCGCGTTTGGTTTTGCTCCATTCCTCTAACATTTCAGTTTTCATTTCTTCAGTAATTTTTGCAATTTTTTCTTCAGCATGTGCATCGTTATAAGTCAGTTCTAAACGATGTCCATTTGGGTCAAAGAAATAAATTGAGTGGAAGATACCGTGGTTGGTAATACCTAATACTTTAACACCGTTGTCTTCCAAATGTTTTTTGGCAGCTAAAAGGGCATTTAAATCTTCAACTTCAAAGGCAATATGTTGCACCCATTGAGGCGTATTTTCATCACGGCCCATTTCTGGTTGGGTTGGCAATTCAAAAAATGCTAAAACGTTGCCTTGACCTGCATCTAGGAATAAATGCATATACGGGTCAAAAGCTTTCGTTGAAGGTACATGGTCTTCTGCAAAAGCTAAGATAAAGTCCATGTTGAGCATTTTTTTATACCACTCAACAGTTTCTTTCGCATCCTTACAGCGATATGCAACGTGATGTATTTTTTTAATGGCAAATGTCATGTTGAAACTCCTTTTTACTATTCCCAATCTGGTTGTTGTTCTGGCGCCGCGTTATAGAAGGCTGGGATAGACAAACAATGTTGATAAATTGATTCAATTTTTGGAAACGCCGACAAATCAATCTTGAAGCGTTTCGCGTTGTAAACCTGTGGAATTAGGCAGCAGTCGGCAATGGTTGCGTGTTGTCCAAAGCAAAATTGTCCATTTGAATCTTGAAGTTGCTGTTCGAGTGTTTGAAAGCCTTCAAGAATCCAGTGCTGATACCAGTAATTTTTTTGTTCGTCCGAAACATTTAAATCATTTTTTAAATATTTCAGCACGCGTAAGTTATTTAACGGGTGAATATCACAGGCAATCGCCTGTGCAAAAGCACGGATTTTGGCTCTCTCTTTCACATCATTTGGAAGTAATTTGGTTTCAGGATATTGTTCATCCAGATATTCCAAAATACTTAATGACTGTGACAGGGTTAAATCGCCGTCCACTAAAGTTGGTACTAAGGCACTGCGATTTAACTTTAAATAGTCTTCGCTTTGCTGCTCATTTTTAACTAAATGAACGGGTACAGTTTCATAAGCGAGACTTTTAAGGTTGAGACCAATCCGTACTCTGTAAGCTGCAGAGCTACGAAAGTAACTATACAGCTTCATAATTAGGCTCCGAAGTTTCTGCAAAATCAAAAGTTAATGCAGGAAGTACCGTATTTCGGACTTCACCAAAACCAATACGGATACCATTTTTCTCACAGTGGCCTTTCATGATGAGTGTGTCGCCGTCTTGCAAGAAACCACGAGTTTCACCATTCGCAAGTGTTAGAGGCTTGGTGGTGTTCCAAGTCAACTCAAGCAAGCTACCATACGAATCTGGTGTAGAACCAGAAATAGTACCTGAACCCATTAAATCACCAACCTGAACGTTACAGCCTCCAATGGTGTGGTGAGTTAGCTGCTGAGCCATAGACCAATACATATATTTAAAATTAGTACGGCAGATCACATCAGGTTGTGCTGATTTCGGGCTTTGGATTTCAACACTTAAATTAATATCGTAAGTATTGGCGATATTTTCTTGTAAATAAGCAAGTGGCTTCGGTTCTTGTTTCGGACCTTCAACTTTAAATGGCTCAAGAGCTTCAAGCGTGACTACCCAAGGAGAAATCGAACTTGCAAATGTTTTCGCGTTGAAAGGGCCAAGTGGAACATATTCCCATTGCTGGATATCGCGTGCTGACCAGTCGTTTAGCAGAACCATGCCAAAAATATGATCCCATGCATCTTCAATGGCGATTGGTTGACCTAATTGAGTTGGTTTCCCCACAATAAATGCAGTCTCAAGTTCAAAATCGAGCTTGCGAGTTGCTGAGAAAACCGGACGTTCTTCATTTGGAAGTTTAATCTGACCAGAAGGGCGTACGACGTGAGTTCCACTTACTACAACAGAGCTAGCACGGCCGTTATAACCGACAGGCAACTCGCTCCAGTTTGGAAGCAAAGCATTTTTAGGGTCACGGAACATACAGCCTACATTGGTTGCATGTTCTTTAGAAGAATAGAAATCGGTATAGCCAGGAACTTGAACAGGTAAATGTAAAGTCACGCTGTCTTGCTTGACTAAAACTTCCTGACGTAATGCTTCATTTTCTTGAAGCGTTAAATTATCAACTGAAAGAAGAGACTGTAGCGTTTTACGAACTTTAGACCAATTGGCTTTGCCCGATTCAATAAATTTATTCAGTGTAGGCTGGTTAAAGTAGGTGTCTTGATCTGAAAGTTTTAAAAGACCATGCTTTTCAAGAGCAGCGAGATCAATGACCCAATCACCGATAGCTACACCGACCTGACGCTCGCCTTCGGCTGTTCTACTAAAAATACCATAAGGCAAATTATGAATAGTGAAATCAGATTGAGGTGAAACTTCAATAAAAGAGTTTAGTTTTTGTTCCATTTTCGCTTCCTTGTCTTCATCTCGCGTCTTATACAAATAAAAGTTCGGTCTAGGGACTGAGCTACTCAATAAGTTTTAACCGTTATTTAGATCATCTTTTTACTTATGAGTTTGATAGAGACCGAGAACAACCAATTACTTCATGGTTCTTATAATACTGAATTCATAAAATTACGCAATACATAATTTAATTACACATTTCATAATAATTGTTATTTCTTGCATTTTCTGTTTTCATGCGCGGTTGTGAGAAAAGTAACGCAATTATTTTTTCATCAATCTCTATGAAAATCCGATCAATTTATGATATACGTAATTTATTGGAAAAAAATTACGTGACAAGGATGAGAATAATCATATGTCAACACAAGAGCAAGGAAACCTGAAACATGGTTTGAGTAATCGTCACATCCAGCTGATTGCGTTGGGTGGAGCGATTGGTACAGGGCTGTTTCTTGGTATATCACAATCGATTAAATTGGCAGGTCCATCGGTAATCTTGGGTTATGCGATTGCAGGATTTATTGCTTTTTTAATGATGCGCCAGCTCGGTGAAATGGTCGTAGAAGAACCTGTAAGTGGATCTTTTAGCCACTTCGCTTACAAATATTGGGGACCTTTTGCAGGCTTCATGTCAGGATGGAATTACTGGGTACTCAATGTACTTGTGTGTATGGCGGAGTTAAGTGCAATTGGTCTTTATATTCAATATTGGTGGCCGCAAATCCCAACGTGGGCATCTGCTCTAACGTTCTTTATTCTCATTAATGGTATCAATTTACTGCATGTTAAGTTTTTTGGCGAAATGGAATTTTGGTTTTCCATTGTCAAAATTTTAGCAATTTTAGCCATGATCGGTTTCGGTTCATATTTACTTGCAACCGGCACAGCAGGGCCTCAGGCCAGTATTTCTAACCTTTGGGCATTAGGTGGTTTCTTCCCATTTGGTATTGAAGGCTTGGTTATGGCTATGGCTGTGATTATTTTTGCTTTTGGCGGTATTGAGCTTTTCGGTATTACTGCTGCTGAAGCGCGTGATCCAGACAAAACTTTACCTAAAGCTGTAAACCAGATTATCTATCGTATTTTGATTTTCTATATTGCGACACTTTTTGTTTTATTCTCATTATTTCCGTGGAATCAAATGGCAGAAGGTGGCAGTCCTTTTGTGATGGTCTTTGCTTCTTTAGATAGCCAAGGTGTTGCGACATTATTAAATTTCGTTATTTTGACAGCTGCAGTTTCCGTCTATAACGGAACCAGCTATTGCAGCAGCCGTATGCTTTTAGGTCTTGCCCAACAAGGTAATGCCCCGAAAGCTCTTGCCCGTATTAATAAACGAGGTATTCCAACCAATGCGGTTCTAGTCTCTGCATTTGTGACGGTATTGTGTGTTTTACTCAATTATATATTCCCTGAAAAAGCATTCGGTTTACTCATGATGCTTGTCGTAGCAGCGATTGTGATTAACTGGGTTGTGATTTCATGGACACATTTAAAATTCCGTAAATTTATGCAACGCCAAGGTCAAACGACTAAATTCCCAAGCTTCATGTATCCATTTAGCAACTATCTTTGCATGGCATTCATGCTTGGAATTTTAGTTGTGATGTCTTTAACGCCAGACATGCGTGTGGCAGTTATGATGATTCCAGGATGGATTTTGTGTTTGATGGTGGCTTATCAATTTAAACGCCGTAAATTAAAAGCTGAGCAGCCTGTTCATGCTTTAGAAGCAGATATGTAATCAGGTCGTAGTTAGAAGCTAAAGAGGACGTATAAATACGTCCTTTTTTATTTTTTAAAATTTACAACAGAAAATAAAGGATTTAATAATTGTTATATTATAACATTTCTGAAATTAAATGATTAAAGGCTTCCAGATGTTTAGGGAAGATAGAATATATTTATGAAGCGTTATTTAGGTTTACTCGTATTATCTCTGGCGGCTTGTACTACTCAAACACCCCAGCCGACGATTACTCATCGCTCTCCCTCTTTGCCTCAACCATCTAAAACTGTAGTTAAAATCAAACAACAGCCTGAAGATTATGTCGTTTGGATTGCAACTGCAGATCACAGACAGTCTGTACAAGCTTATAAGCAATTTCTTAAGCAAAAAGGACTTGCCGATTTAGTTCCAGACCACGAGTTATTACGTTCAGCCCGAGACTGGCAAAAATGTGGAGTTGAGCCTTACGCAGTTCCACCACGCGAGATTTGGTCCAATATTGTTCCGACGCTCAATATATTAAAAGCATTGGTTGATGATGGCGTGATTAACGATTTTGAAGTGACTTCGGTCTATCGAGCTTTAGCTTTAAACCGCTGTGCAGGTGGTGCTGATGCTTCTCGACATGTCTTTAATGCAGCACTTGATTTTAGGATTGGGCCAGAACAGCCTAGCGACTTAGACCAGTTCAATATTCAACAAACTAAAACCAAGCTTTGTCAGTTCTGGGCGACTAAAGGCCAAGCGTTTAATATGGGACTGGGTGTTTATGCTTCAGGACAAATCCATATTGATAGTCAAGGTTTTAGAGCATGGGGGCCAGACCATCACTATAGAACCTCAATTTGTCAGGGGCTATAAAAGCAACTTTTTCAAAGACTAAGTGATTTGGCTTAGATAAAACTGGAATAAAAACTTGATCAATGGTTATGTTATAACATAACATAACATTATTGTGGTTTAGAAATAGATTACGCCTGTGATCTGGCCATATTTAAATGGCCAGCCATGATCAGTTTAAATATTATTCAAAGAGATCAAGCCATGCACACTGCAATCGCCAACTCATTTGCCAAGCTTCCCGTCACTGTTTTCTCGGGCTTTTTGGGTGCAGGAAAGACCACATTACTCAACCATATTTTAAATAATCGCGAAGGCCGCCGTATTGCCGTGATTGTTAATGATATGTCTGAGGTGAATATTGATGCGGCATTAGTACGTGAAGGTGGGGCAGAGCTTTCAAGAACAGATGAAAAACTGGTTGAAATGAGTAATGGCTGTATCTGCTGTACGTTACGAGAAGACTTATTGGTTGAAGTGAGACGTTTAGCCGATGAAGGACGCTTTGACCAATTGGTGATTGAGTCAACAGGCATTTCAGAACCTTTACCTGTGGCAGAAACTTTTACTTTTGAAGATGAAGATGGAAACTCACTCAATGAGTTTGCTCGACTCGACACTATGGTTACGGTAGTCGATGCTTTTAACTTTCTTAAAGACTACAGTTCAGTTGACTCCCTACAACAACGCGGCGAATCATTAGGTGAGCAAGATGAGAGAACTGTGGTTGACCTTCTTATCGATCAGATTGAGTTTTGTGATGTGATTATACTGAATAAAATTGATTTGATTGATCAGGCTCAGCAAGACCAGCTTATCGCCATTTTAAAAACGTTAAATCCGCGTGCCCGAATTGAAATTGCTCAATTTGGAAAGGTCGCTTTAGATAAAATCTTAAATACACAGTTATTTGATTTTGATGAAGCCGCGCAAGCACCGGGCTGGTTAAAAGAGTTACGCGGTGAGCATACACCTGAAACTGAAGAATATGGAATAAGTAGCTTTGTTTATCGTGCCCGCCGACCTTTCCATCCAGAGCGTTTTTATGATTTGGTACAGGCTGAATGGCCGGGAGTCGTGCGTTCCAAAGGCTTTTTCTGGCTGGCTGCCGAACCGACATTGGCTTACTCATGGTCGCAAGCGGGTGCAATGGCTCGACACGGTTTAGCTGGTTATTGGTGGGCAGCCGTTGCGGAAGAAGACTGGCCGAGTGACCTAGCCAGCATTGAACAAATTAAGAAAAATTGGGATGCCCGCACAGGTGATGCGCGTCAGGAGCTGGTTTTAATTGGTATGCAAATGGATGAGCAAGCTTTAATACAACGCTTGGATAGCTGCTTGTTAAGCGATGAAGAAATGGCTTTAGGTCCACAAGTTTGGCAGAGCTGGTCTAATCCTTTTAAGCAAGATGATGAAACGATGTTGATCGCTTAATAAAAAAGCCCCTATTTTCAAGGGGCTTATTTTTTATGATTTATCTTTAATAAAAACCTTTCGAATGTAGCTGTTAAGTGGTGTGGAATAATATTTTTCAATTGCTGCGCTAATGATGAAAGTTAGAATCAGATAGCCAATTAAAAGCATAATTTTAATGCTAGAGTCGGTTTGAGCCGGAACAAAAGCAACTTTCATAAGGCCCAGCACAACCAGATGAAACAAATAAGTTTCGTAACTTCTTTGCCCCAACCAGACCATCACTTTGGTAAATAGATTATGTGCTTGTGTTTCGGAAGGATGTTGGAAACACAAAATGAGTAAACCTGTGACAAGAGCAAATAAGCTAATACCCCATGTACTGACTTCTTTAATGGGCGCATATAAATATAGAGCGGTCATACTCAAAATAATTAACCACGAAAGAGGTTTTTTATAGGTCCAATTTGGCTGATATTTATGAGAAAAAATGGCAGTTAAACAGCCCACCGCTATACCATCAAAACTTGAAAAATAATGATATAAATAAGCGCCGCTTTCTTCTCCAAAATGGAGAGACCTAAAATAAGGGCCATATAAAATCACTCCAACAAGTACAGCAATAAAGACCTTATTACTACGCGTAAGTAGACATAATAATGGAAAAACAAAGTAAAAAACTTCTTCTACAGAGAGCGACCACAACACGCCCAAAGCGTAGTTTACCCAACCAAATTTAATAATCAGGATATTCATCCAGAAGGTTAAGGCTGCAAATATGGTTAAAGGATAAGAGACCTCAATGCCATTCGGTGCTTGGTTCATAAAGGGTTTTAAGTCAAATGAACCAAGTATGCTTACACCTAAAATGAGTAATACCAGACACGGTAAAATACGTGCTGCCCGTCGGATATAAAAATGCTTGAGGTTAATTGCAGAAAATTGTTTGTCTCGTTTTAAAGTGTGATGGGTAATTAAAAAACCCGAAATCACAAAAAACATGGTGACGCCATAATTTCCGTTTCTTGCGATGACTGTGCTAAATGCTTCACCTAAGAAATCAAAACCTAACCATGTATCTTTAAGTTTATAGGGAATATTAAAATGATGTAAAAGAACCAAAAGGATAGAAATTCCTCGAAGAATATCTATTTTATAATTACGCATTCGATGTGCTTCCAGTTTTATTAATATACTGTGTGGCAGAAGAATACTATCGATCAGTTATTTTAAATAAAAATTTTAAGCATCATTTCGTAAACCAGAAAAAATGATATTTTTGTTTTCTAGGATGGGGTACTGGCTTAGCAGAAATAACTATTAAATAAATATTGATAAAGCCTTTATATATTTGAATTTCTCTACATAAAACTTTAAATTAGCTCTTGTCGAGCTATGTTTATTTTTTAAACTTTTTAAAATATATTTAATTCATAAATTAACATGTTGTATGTGGTTGTATATACATAGCATGTCAACTAAAATACCTTTTTGCCTGCTGCCTTTTTGAGTATTTGTTATGCCCAGAACATCAAAACAAGAACATACTGAGCTTTCGATTGAAGCTGATAGTCCAGTTCCTTTATATCAGCGCGTAAAACAGCTGATTTCACAAAAGATTTATGAAGGCTCTTGGGCTGTAAATAAAAAAATTCCTTCGGAAAGTGAACTCGTTAATCAACTCGGCTGTAGCCGTATGACGGTAAACCGTGCGCTACGTGAGTTAACAACAGAAGGCTTACTTGTTCGAATTCAGGGTGTTGGTTCTTTCGTTGCTGAAGGGCAAGGCCGAACTGCACTTTTCCAAATTAACAATATTGCCGATGAGATTATTGCACGAAACCATAAGCACCATGCTGAAGTTTTAGTCTTAGAACAAATTTATGCAAATGCAGAGCAAAGCGTGTTAATGCAGACTCGCGAAGGGCAAAAATTATTTCACTCGATTATTGTGCATTATGAAAATGATGTGCCTGTTCAGGTCGAAGATCGTTTAGTTGACGCAGCACTGATTCCAGATTATTTAGAACAAGATTTTAAAACTATTACCTCAAATGCTTACCTCATGGCAAAAGCACCCGTGACAGAAGGTGAACACATTGTTGAGGCCGTTTTAGCATCACCTCAAGAATGTAAGTGGTTAAAGATTACTAAAGCTGAACCATGCTTACTGATTCGCCGCCGTACATGGTCAAACAAACAACTCATTTCAAGTGCGCGTCTGATTTATCCAGGCAGTCGCTATTATCTCGAAGGGAAATTTAACCCATGATTGAATTGATCAGGGCCGATCAATATACAAAAATGCTTTGGAAAAACGGTGCGGGCTTTACTTTAGAGATTGCGCGAAGCCAAGGTGAGGCTGACTTTGAGTGGCGCATTTCGATGGCAGATGTGAGCACTTCTGGACCGTTTTCGTTATTTCCCAATAAGCAGCGTATTATTAGCGTACTCGATGGACAAGGCATGGTATTGCATGTCGATGATCTTCCTGCCAAAACGCTGAAACAGGGCGATATTTTTGCTTTTCATGGTGAAAGTCAGGTCCAAAGTGAACTGGTAGACGGTGCAATTCGGGATTTAAATTTAATTTATGATCCTGCAAAGTTTCATGCCCGTTTTCAGTGGTTGAATGAGGCAGCGGAGCAGGCATTTATAAGCTCGGCAGACCTGATTTTTATTTTTAATCAGGGTGGTGAAACGGAAGTAAACGTTGATGATGATTTTGTTCAGCTTGCTGCTCATGAGACGCTAAAAATTGAGAAAAATGCTAGTGTCACATCAATCAATTTTCCAAAAAAACAGCTCAAAAGTTGCTATATCATTGAGTTAATTCAACGTTAAAAAGATATAATTTACTGATTAAAAAGCACATGTCTTGTTAGAAGATATGTGCTTTTTTTATGTCAACTATAAAAATAAATTAATTTAATTCATAAGCTTATTCAATTTCTTTAAAAAAATACGAGCAAGCCTCTTCACGCCGAAAAATATTTGTGTAGTATATGGATGTATATACAAGTTAATACATTACTATACAAATGCAGAAACAAGTGATGTTCTGCTGATGTAAGCTCAAAGGAAGGAGTCCGACTGTGACAACAACGACAACAAAATTTCGTGATGTAGAAATTCGTGCACCTCGTGGCACTGAATTAACGGCTAAGAGTTGGTTAACTGAAGCCCCATTGCGTATGTTGATGAATAACCTTGATCCGGACGTTGCAGAAAACCCGAAAGAGTTGGTGGTATACGGTGGTATTGGCCGTGCAGCACGAAACTGGGAATGTTTCGACAAAATTGTAGATACGCTAAAAAATCTTGAAACTGACGAAACTTTATTAGTTCAATCAGGCAAACCAGTAGGTGTATTTAAAACTCATAAAGATGCGCCACGCGTTTTAATTGCAAACTCAAACCTTGTACCGCACTGGGCGAACTGGGAACACTTTAACGAATTAGACGCTAAAGCTTTGGCAATGTACGGTCAAATGACAGCGGGTTCGTGGATCTACATTGGTAGCCAAGGTATTGTACAAGGTACTTATGAAACTTTCGTTGAAGCAGGTCGCCAACACTACAACGGTGACTTAAAAGGCCGTTGGGTTCTTACTGCTGGTTTAGGCGGTATGGGTGGTGCTCAGCCTTTAGCTGCAACACTTGCAGGTGCGTGTTCTTTAAACATTGAATGCCAACAAGCAAGTATCGATTTCCGTTTACGTACCCGTTATGTAGATGAACAAGCAACTGATTTAGACGACGCTTTAGCGCGTATTGATCGTTATACAAAAGAAGGTAAAGCAATTTCAATCGCACTTCATGGTAATGCTGCTGAAATTTTACCTGAGCTTGTACGCCGTGGTGTACGTCCAGACATGGTGACTGACCAAACAAGTGCACACGATCCACTTAATGGCTACTTACCAGTAGGCTGGACTTGGGATGAATACCGTGAACGCGCGAAAAAAGAACCGGAAGCTGTTGTAAAAGCTGCAAAACAGTCGATGGCAAAACACGTACAAGCCATGCTTGATTTCCAAAAAATGGGTGTTCCAACATTTGACTATGGTAATAACATCCGTCAAATGGCGAAAGAAGAAGGCGTAGCAAACGCTTTTGATTTCCCAGGCTTCGTACCTGCATACATCCGTCCATTGTTCTGCCGTGGTATTGGTCCATTCCGTTGGGCAGCGCTTTCTGGAGACCCGGAAGATATTTATAAAACAGATGCCAAAGTTAAAGAGTTAATTCCTGATGATGAGCATTTACATCACTGGTTAGACATGGCTCGTGAACGTATTAGTTTCCAAGGCTTACCAGCGCGTATTTGCTGGGTAGGTTTGGGCTTACGTGCAAAACTTGGTTTGGCATTTAACGAAATGGTTCGTAGCGGTGAATTGTCTGCACCGATCGTGATTGGTCGTGACCACTTAGACTCAGGTTCGGTTGCAAGTCCTAACCGTGAAACTGAAGCAATGCAAGACGGATCAGATGCAGTATCAGACTGGCCTTTATTAAATGCATTGTTAAATACAGCAGGCGGCGCAACTTGGGTGTCTCTACATCATGGTGGTGGTGTAGGTATGGGCTTCTCTCAACACTCAGGCGTTGTGATTGTGTGTGACGGTACAGATGAAGCTGCTGCACGTATTGCTCGCGTACTAACCAATGACCCTGCAACAGGTGTTATGCGTCATGCCGATGCAGGTTATGAAATTGCGATTAACTGTGCCAAAGAGCAAGGCCTACACTTGCCAATGATCACGCAATAAAAATACATGGAAGAACTGGCGGTGCTTTTTGCAATTGTGAAAAGCACCGTCTCAGCAGAATATAGTGCAAAAAATTAGGAAGCCAACATGGAATTACTGATCCAACCGGGAAAACTGACCTTAGCCGATTTACGTCAAGCTTACCTCAACCCAATTAAAGTTAAATTAGATGAAAGTGCTTCATCTGCAATTAATGCAAGCGTGGCTTGTGTAGAGCAAATTGTAAATGAAGGACGTACAGCTTACGGTATTAATACAGGTTTTGGTTTACTTGCTTCAACTAAAATTGCGCCTGAAGATTTAGAAAAATTACAGCGTTCATTAGTTCTTTCGCATGCGGCAGGTGTAGGCGAAGCACTTGATGATGCAATGGTTCGTTTAATTATTCTATTGAAAGCAAATAGCTTGGCACGTGGTTTCTCTGGTATTCGTCGTAAAGTCATTGATGCTTTGTTGGCCTTAATTAATGCTGAAGTTTACCCACATATTCCACTTAAAGGTTCAGTAGGGGCTTCTGGTGACTTGGCACCACTTGCACACATGTCTTTAGTTTTACTTGGTGAAAGTAAGGCACGTTATAAAGGTGAATGGTTACCAGCAGTTGAAGCTTTAAAAATTGCAGGTTTAGAACCAATTTCTTTAGCGGCTAAAGAAGGTTTGGCACTTTTAAATGGTACACAGGTTTCAACAGCTTACGCTTTACGCGGCTTATTTGAAGCAGAAGATTTATTTGCTGCCGCGACAGTTTGTGGTGGCTTAAGTGTTGAAGCAATGCTTGGTTCACGTGCACCTTTCGATGCGCGTATTCACGAAGTACGTGGCCAACGTGGTCAAATTGATGTGGCTGCGGCTTATCGCGATTTATTGACTGATTCGAGTGAAATCTCTCGTTCACATGAAGAATGTGGCAAAGTTCAAGACCCATATTCTTTACGTTGTCAACCACAGGTGATGGGTGCATGTTTAACTCAAATCCGTCAGGCTGCTGAAGTATTAGAAATTGAAGCAAATGCTGTATCGGATAACCCGCTTGTATTTGCTGAACAAGGTGACGTGATTTCTGGTGGTAACTTCCATGCAGAACCTGTTGCAATGGCGGCCGACAATTTAGCATTGGCAATTGCAGAAATTGGTTCACTATCTGAACGTCGTATTTCGATGATGATGGACCGTCATATGTCACAGCTTCCACCGTTCTTGGTGGCAAATGGTGGTGTTAACTCGGGCTTTATGATTGCTCAGGTAACCGCTGCTGCTCTTGCAAGTGACAACAAGGCGCTTGCACATCCTGCAAGTGTGGATAGCCTACCGACTTCAGCCAACCAAGAAGACCATGTATCGATGGCTCCAAATGCTGGTAAACGTCTTTGGTATATGGCTGATAACGTTCGCGGCATTTTAGCTGTTGAATGGTTAGGCGCTTGTCAGGGTCTAGACTTCCGTGAAGGTTTAAAAAGCTCGCCTAAACTTGAACAAGCTCGTAAAATCTTGCGCGACCAAGTTCCTTACTACAGTGAAGACCGTTTCTTTGCTCCTGATATCGAACAGGCTAGTGAATTGCTTGCGAGTGGTTGCCTAAACGAGTTACTCATTCCAAAACTACTCCCTAGTTTATCTGAAGTGTGATTGATAAAACGGTCACATGGAGTGGCCGAATCCAACTAAATTTCCTCAAGGATTGGAGATTATAATGTCACAAAACTCCACACTACAGCGGGGCTTAAACACCCGCCACATTCGTTTCTTGGCATTGGGCTCAGCAATTGGAACTGGGCTTTTCTATGGTTCGGCAACTGCTATTAAAATGGCAGGGCCTTCAGTATTACTTGCGTACATCGTTGCAGGGATTGCAATTTATATTGTGATGCGCGCACTGGGTGAAATGGCAGTCCATAACCCTGTCTCTGGCTCATTTAGCCACTATGCTTCTCAATACATTGGTCCTTTGGCCGGCTTTACGACAGGCTGGACTTATGTTTTTGAGATGGTGATTGTTGCAATTGCCGATGTCACTGCGTTTGGTATTTATATGGGGTTCTGGTATCCCGATGTCCCACGGTGGATCTGGATTTTGTCTCTCATCATGTTCTTGGGCGCAATTAACCTCATTCATGTGAAAGTCTTTGGTGAACTCGAATTTTGGCTCTCAATTGTCAAGGTGAGTGCCATTGTTGCCATGATTTTAGGTGGCTTAGGTTTGATGTTCTATGGCTTCCATGCTGACCATAGTAGTGTAGTGCCGGGGATTCAAAACTTATGGATCTATGAAGGCTTTATGCCACATGGCATTGCAGGCTTGGTTGCATGTTTATCTGTAGTGGTATTTGCTTTCGGTGGTATCGAAATTATTGGTATTACAGCAGGTGAATCACAAGATCCGAAAACCACTTTACCGAAAGCAATTAATGCTGTTCCAGTACGTATTTTACTTTTCTATGTACTAACCATCTTTGTACTCATGTCGATTTTCCCATGGAACCAGATTGGTAGCCAAGGCAGTCCGTTTGTACAAATTTTTGAAAACTTAGGCATTAAATCTGCTGCAAATATTTTAAATATTGTAGTGGTAACTGCTGCAATTTCGGCAATTAATAGTGATGTGTTTGGTGCAGGCCGTATGTTGTACGGTATGGCAAATCGTGGTCAAGCACCTCGAATTTTCCAAAAATTATCGCGTAATGGCGTGCCTTGGATGACTGTTGTGGTTATGGCTGGTGTGTTGTTAATTGGTGTGGTGCTGAACTACCTGATTCCTGAAAATGTGTTTGTCATCATTGCATCAATTGCAACGTTTGCAACTGTTTGGGTATGGCTCATGATCTTGCTTTCGCAAGTCGCGATGCGCCGTAAATTATCTACTGCTGAAATTAAGGCACTTGATTTCCCTGTATTTGGCTGGCCATATGCCCCTGCTTTTGCAATCGGTTTTATGGTGTTCATTTTAGTGATGATGGGCTACTTCCCAGACTCGCGTCCTGCAATTTATGTAGGAATCACTTGGCTTGCTCTCTTAACTATTGCTTATCGTATTTGGGTAAAACCAGAGCAAAGCTTGGGAAAGGAAAGTGAGCCTGTCCAGCAAAACATAGAAATGGAAAGCTAACAAATCAGCTGCCCAATAGTTTTACTGTTGGGCAGTTTCGAGGATAGGCTAATGAAAAAACTTTGGCAAAACTGCCATATTGCCACCATGCAAAATGGGCAATATTCCTACATTGAAGATGCTGCAATTATCACAGAAGGGCATCTCATCCACTGGATTGGAAAACAACAACAACTTCCTGCCGACACTTATTCCGAAACAGTTGACTTAAATGGCGCTTGGGTAACCCCGGGGTTCATCGACTGTCATACGCATAGCGTATTTGGTGGTAACCGTAGTGTTGAGTTTGAAAAGCGCTTACAGGGCGTGAGTTATGCTGAAATTGCTGCAAGTGGTGGCGGTATTGCCAGTACTGTTCGTGCAACCCGAGAAGCCAGTGAAGAACAATTACTGAACTCAACCCTTAAGCGTATTCGCTGCATGCAACAAGACGGTGTAACCACCATTGAAATTAAGTCTGGCTACGGACTCAACTACGAAAACGAGCGCAAAATGCTGCGTGTGATCCGTCAAATTGGTGAAAAATTACCGATGACGGTAAAAAGTACGTGTTTAGCTGCACATGCTTTACCGCCAGAGTACAAAGAACAAAGCGACGCTTATATCGAGCATATCTGTACAGAAATGCTGCCTAAACTGCATGCTGAAGGCTTAGTCGATGCAGTTGATGCGTTCTGTGAGCATTTAGCATTTTCACCTGCTCAAGTTGAACGTGTGTTTAAAACAGCACAATCTTTAAACTTACCCGTCAAACTGCATGCTGAGCAGCTTTCATCGTTAGGTGGTTCAAGCTTGGCAGCACGTTATCATGCTTTGTCGGCCGACCATTTAGAATACATGACTGAAGATGACGTCAAAGCAATGGCAGCGTCAGGCACAATTGCAGTGTTATTACCGGGTGCCTTTTATTTATTGCGTGAAACCCAATACCCACCGATTGAAAGTCTGATTAAGCATGGCGTGCGTATTGCGCTATCGAGCGATTTAAACCCCGGCACATCTCCGGCACTTTCTTTGCGTTTAATGCTGAACATGGGTAGTACGCTATTCCGTCTGACACCTGAGCAAGCATTAGCAGGTGTCACTATTCATGCTGCACAAGCGCTCGGTTTAGAGCAAACACACGGTAGTTTGGAGCAGGGTAAAGTCGCTGACTTTGTCGCTTGGGATATTGAGCATCCATCTGAAATTGTTTACTGGCTGGGCGGAGATTTGCCTAAGCGAGTCGTTCAGCATGGACAAGAAGTTATTTTTTAAACGGTGTCACATGAATCACACATTTAAATGGCAAGGCCGACATGATGGCGAGGGTGAGGCACATCAACGTATTCACCATATTGTGAATACCACCCAACATGCTGAATTTGCCCTGATTGGTTTTAGCTCTGATGAAGGCGTGAAACGTAATAAAGGCCGAGTTGGTGCTGCCGACGCACCAGATGCGATTCGTACCCAACTTGCTAACTTACCGATTCATCGTCCAGTCAGTATTGTCGATTTGGGGACGGTGACCTGTGAATATGGCAATTTAGAGCAAGCACAAAGCGAATTAGCTGAACAAGTCGCAAATAGCCTAGAACATGGCTTAAAACCTGTTGTATTGGGCGGTGGACATGAAGTTGCATTTGGCAGCTTTAGCGGTCTGTTCCAATATGTACAAGCCCACGCGCCAGATAAAAAAATCGGCATTATTAATTTCGATGCCCATTTTGATTTGCGTGAAGCTGAGCATGCCACCTCTGGAACACCTTTTTTACAGGCAGCTCGACTTTCAGAACAGCATCAAAAACAATTTAATTATTTATGTATTGGGGTTGCCAACCATGCCAATACTAAAATTTTGTTTGATACTGCCGATGCGCTGAATTGTTCATATTTACGTGATCATGAGGTTAATATTTTTAACCTAAACAACGTGCTTGCAGCGGTTGATGCTTTTATTGAAAAAGTAGACTGTTTGTACGTTACGATTGATCTAGATGTATTCGCGGCTGCGGTTGCACCGGGAGTCAGTGCACCTGCTGTAAAAGGAATTGATTTAGCGACTTTTGAAGCGATTTTTAAGCATATTCAAGAGTCTGGCAAAATCAAACTTCTAGATATTGCTGAGTGCAATCCAAAATTTGATTTAGATAATCGAACAGCAAAACTGGCTGCCTATATTGTTTATCAATATTTGTTTTCTTGAGAAACAATTTTTAATGTAGAAATGAAAAAGTGCACTGAGATCGCTCATGTGCGCTTTTTTTTTTGACTTTCTGGTAAATTAAAGTCAGATACGGAATATAGATAGCAACTATAATTAATTTAATTAAAAAGAAAATTAATTTATAAAATCATTTAGTTAAAAAAATACTCGATTTTTACACTATTTTATATGTTGCTTGGCACGTAATTTGTTTTGTCTTTATTTTAACTTCGTTAAATATGTTTGGATAATTAAATGAAAAACAGAACCTTACATTTTGCTTGTATCAGTGTTTTATTTTGGATGTCTCATTCTTCTGGTGCTGCAAACCCCGAAATTAATACGAATACCATCGAAAAATCACAATCTAAACAAAAGAGTGATGTGTCTGTTCGGGTGAAAGCTTTAAACCAACTTTTACAGGAACAGTGGGAATACGCTTTAAAAAATAGTCCTGAAACTGCAACCGTTTTAGGAGACTTACGCTATAACGATCGATGGACCGAGTTTTCAAAAACTCAGATCGAGAAAGATAAAAAAACTACGCAAAATTTTTTAAAACGTTTTGAAGCAATTGATAGCACAGGGTTTTCAGCAACTGATCAATTAAATAAAGATTTAATGATTTATCAGTTGAAAGAAACACTTAAAAATTATGATTTGAAATTGTATGAAATGCCTTTTAATCAAATGTGGGGGCTACATTTACAATTTCCGGGATTTATTAGTTCGATTCCATTTAATAATGCTAAGCAATATCAAGACTATATTGCTCGTTTAAAACAAATTCCTCTTATTCTTGATCAAGGTATTCAGTTAGCGAAACAAGGACAAAAAGACGGATTGATGCCACCCAAATATTTAATTGAAAAGGTGGCAAAGCAGATTACTAGCATTGCAGCTCCCGCAAGGAAGGTCAGTGTTTTTGCTTCTCCATTAAAGCAATTTCCAAACAACATTTCGAAAGCAGAACAAGAACGTTTAAGCCGTGAAATACTACAGGCCATAGATCAGAATGTTCGGCCTGCCTATCAAAAACTCGGTACGTTTATTCAGAAAGATTACTTACCCTATGGACGACAGCACGAGGGTATATGGAGCTTGCCAAACGGTGACGAGCTCTATCGCTTTTATGTAGAAAATAATACGACAACCTCGGAAAGCCCTGAAAATATTCATCAGCTCGGGTTAAAAGAAGTTGCTCGTATAGAAGCGGAAATGCTGAAAATTGCCAAAGCACAAGGTTTCAACGATTTAAAAAGTTTCCAACAATCCTTAAAAACAAATCCAGCCGTTTTCCCAAAATCTCGTGAAGAAATTTTAGAGATTTATCGAGGATATATTGCCCAAATGCAACCAGAGTTGCCAAAGCTGTTTGGTTTATTACCCAAAAATAAAGTCGAAGTTTTACCTGTAGAGCAATATCGAGAAAAAGAAGCGGCAGGTGCGGAGTATCACCAAGGCACACCTGATGGTTCACGCCCCGGACAGGTATATGTAAATACTGGCGACTTCTCTGAACGTTCAAAAATATCAATGGAAGCGACTGCTTACCATGAGGCGATTCCTGGGCACCATATGCAGATTGATATTGCCCAAAACCTGCCAAATTTGCCGATGTTCCGAAAGCAACCTAACCATACCGCTTATATTGAAGGATGGGCACTTTACGCAGAGCAACTGGGCAAGGACGTTGGTTTCTATAAAGACCCGCTTTCAGACTATGGAAGACTCTCGAGTGAATTGTTCCGCGCTTGTCGCTTAGTGGTGGACACTGGCGTGCATTATAAAAAGTGGACGCGTCAGCAAATGATTGATTTTATGCGTGAACACTCTGCTTTAGATGAACCTGATATTCAGGCAGAGACGGATCGCTATATCGCTATTCCTGCCCAAGCATTAGCATATAAGATGGGCCAACTCAAAATTTTAGAGCTACGGGAACTCGCGAAACATGAGCTTGGAGACCGTTTTGATATCAAAGCATTCCATGACATGGTTTTAAATGCAGGAACCTTGCCTTTAAATATACTCGATGCCCGTATTAAAAATTGGATAAAGGAACAAAAAGCGGCAGCTTAAAACAAAAATCGAAATTTAGGTCAGGTCCTCGTTGGGCCTGATTTAAAAACCGATAGAAAACAGAATATAATAATAAAAAATATATTTTCGAAACTAGAAATGGAAAAAAACCTAAAAGAATATCAGGCTATTATTTTTGATTTAGATGGCACCTTAGCCGACTCCTTTCATTTTTTTCTAAGCGTTTTAAATCAACTTTCCGCAAAGTATAAGTTTAAATCGGTAAGCCTTCACGAAGTCGATTACTACAAACAACTTACGCCTAGAGAAATTATGAAAGAGATGAACGTTTCTCGGTGGAAACTGCCTTGGATTGCGAAAGACTTTATTCGGTTAATGAAAGAAAGAGATGAAGAAATTCATTTGTTTGAGGGTATGCGGGACCACTTAATTGAACTGCATAAGCGGGGTTATACGCTCGCAATTATTACTTCAAACTCTAAAGAAAACTGTCAAAATGTACTGGGTAAAGAACTATGTGAACTTTTTAGCCATATTGATGGTGGCTCGTCTATATTTGGCAAAGCTAAACGAATTAAGCGTGTTCTCAATATTTTGAATTTAAATAAAGAGCAGGCCATTTATGTCGGAGACCAAACGACTGATGGCGAAGCTGCACATAAAGCAGGCATTGATTTTGCTGCGGTAGGTTGGGGTTATACATCGGCTGAAAAATTAAAAACCATTCAGCCCAAAGTCGTGCTCAATGACTTGGCAACCATGAAAGAATTTTTCTAAATATATGAAATACAGGACAAACAATGAATAACAATAACAACCCGATTGGAATGATTGATTCTGGTTTAGGTGGGTTGTCTCTCTTTAAGCATATTCGGGAGGCGCTACCGAATGAAGATATTATCTATTTCGCCGACTCGAAATATGTCCCTTATGGAGACAGAGAAAGCGACTGGATTGTTTCAAGGACCACGCATTTAATTTCAAACCTAGTTGCTCAGGGCAAATGCAAAGCGATCGTGATTGCTTGTAATACCATGACGGCTGTTGCGGTTGAAACGATTAGAGCGCAAATTAATGTGCCACTTATTGCGATTGAACCAGCGGTAAAACCCGCGGTGGCAATGACTGTGAGCAAGCATATTGCGGTTTTGGCAACTGCTACCACGGTGAAGGGCAAAAACTTAAAGAGTTTAATTGAAACGTATGCGCAAGATATTAAAGTGTCTTTAGTGCCGTGTATTGGCTTAGCCGAAAAAATTGAAACGGGCAAAGCACATACCGCGGAAGTTAAAGATTATTTAAAAAATATTTTGGCGCCGTTGGTCGAACAAAAAGTCGATACGATTATTTTGGGATGCACACACTATCCATTTGTTTCAGACACGATTCAGGAAATTGTAGGTTGTGATATTCAAATTATTGAGCCTTCAGAAGCTGTAACAGCGCAATTAATACGGCAGCTCAATCAATATGATTTAAGTTCTGAAAGTCCAAATGAGGGCAATCATATTATTTGGACCAGTTCAGACCCGTTGGAAGTTGCGGACGTGACTTTTTCTTTGTTAGGTACGCGATTACCCGTAAAAGCTATAGAAAAGTAAACTCTAGAAAAGATGATAAGAGGTATATGCTTATCATCTTATATATATAAACTATTAAATTAGAATTAACGATCAATCTATTTTATTAACTAAATATATATAACTCATGTTTATATTTTAAATTTAATTAAAAGTCATAAATATAATAAGAAGGATAATATTATTTAAATATGAATAAAATGATTATATTTAAATTTTTTCATTAAAATAAATTGATGTAATTAAAATCACCGATTATTATCTCGTTGCTGGCCTACATTGCCAGACGGTTTTGACAGACCGTAAATCTATGGCGGATTATAGTTCTACTATAAGACGTTAGACCCTTGCGTCCCCTTTCTTTGCGGTAGGACGGAAGGGGGACGCCCCGTGCGTGCTGGGTCCCATAGATCCCAGTCTGTCAACCCTCTTTCGTTCTGCCACCCTAATCAATTGACGGTGATTTGGTGGTAGGACTCCATTTTTAAGGAGTTGGCCATGCCATTATTCAAACTCATTTTCTCTCTCAATTAATTATTTTATTTATTTAAAATTTGGGTTTTTTTATGAACTTTTTTTAAATTTATAAATTATTTTTATTTTAAAATTTTAATTATTTTATTTTCCTATATTTTTGCGAGGGTTAATTATTATTTAAAAAATATTTTAATATTTAGATGAATTGTATTTTTATTTTATTTAAAGATATAAATAATTATGAGAATAATATGAAACTTCATAAATTTATATTGGTTTTAAACCTTGTGTTCGGTGTTTACAGTATTACAAATGATGATGCCAATGCTCAGCGGGAATTTAAAAGAATTTGTTTGTCAGGTGAACACATGCAAGCCAGTTGTAATTGTGTTTGCCAACAGCTTGCACAGGTGTATTCACCTCAAACCGTACAACGTTTAAAACGCACCAGTTTGCAAAGTCCTGTTCTCCCACAGGACTTTGCTCCTAACTTGTTTAGCAGCATTCAACGCTGCGACAAAAATGAAATGGGCTAAGTTCGCTTAGCTTCTTTATCTCTGTGTCTCAATGATCTCTCAAACTTTAAATCAGCGCAAAAGTAAAAAGTCCGTTGTGACACGGGGACCTAAGCAGAGTTCTCTATTTTCTTTTGTAGGAAAGCTTCTGTGTAGCGGTATGAAGGCAATAAAAACCCGATATGCAGTTATACATATCGGGCTTAATCAATCAATTATTAAAGCAGGTGATGCCTTTGTATGAAAGTAAAAAAGTTTCATACTGATCAAGCCGTATCTCATTGATATTTTGACTTACCGATCAAAGGAAGAAAAAATAAAGTTTCATACTCAGCTATATCTTTTCTTCCATTTTTATTTCTTATGGAGTAATAAAGTTTCATACTGAAATGAAACTTTAGGTTCCTTTAAACTATTTTCATATCAATGATGTTAGAAAGTTAGTGTAAGCTTTCAGTTTTTCGATATCTTGAAGTAATTGGTTTTTTCTTCGTAGTATTTCATTTTTTAATTCTGGAAAGTCCATAAGTGCTAGTTCAGAAGCATCAATTTGGCTTTCGCAAATCTTTTGTTTTTCTTTTAATTCTTTAGTTTTTAATTCAAGTTTTTCTAAATCATGTATCACGGTATGATTTTCAAATTGTTTTCTAAAGTCGTTCATACTTTCTGTCTCGACAAATGTTGAAAGTCTTGAGTTGTCATGATGAATATTTTTGGCCAAGTAACCTTGTTTCACTAGTTTTCTTAAAAGTCTATAAAGTTGCTGTTGGTTGATACGTTGCTTTTCATCTTTTGAAAGATTCAAGTTGTTCCAAATTTTGTTTGATGTCCATCCATCAATTTGGTTGTGGGAGAGAAGTAAAAGAAAAGATTGAAAGATAGGGGAAGCAATTTGTTTCATGATGAAAAACTAGAAAACATAAAAAGAGGATTATAGTCCGTGGATATATAGTCCTCAAATAGTGATAGTTCTGTTTTTTAAGCATTTGAATGTTTATGTCAGAACTTACTATTCAATTTGGGCAATTGGTTCGTAAATACAGAAAAGAAAGAAACATGTCACAAGAGCAACTGGCATTACTCTGTAACATGGATCGGAGTTATTTAGGAAGAATTGAAAGAGGAGAAGTTAATCCTACTTTGGAAAAAATCTATGAAATAGCATCGGCTTTAAATATATCAGCCAATTCTTTATTACCTTAAGTTGATGGGCGTGTATCTGTTTTTAATAGTTGCTCTACATAACTTTCCTCATGATGCAAATCAGGCTGTCCTTGACGAGCATAATAACTAGAAAAGCGACCTAAAATATCACTAATAAAGTATGGAGATATTTGAATTTTAACTTCACTAAAAATTCGTATTAGATCATCTTTAGAGTAGCTTTGAACAGATGTGAAGTCGATGAACCCACCTTCGAAAGGGCTTAATTTAGGTAAATAGTGATATTCTTGTTTCTTGTTATGTAACATTGGTTCGAGTTTCTGCTTTCTTGAATTAGTTGCTTCATTTCCAGGGAAATTATTACGAATATAAGCTAATGGTGGAATAATTTCAGCCAATAATATACATCTAGCTTTTGATTGAGCAAAATCGCAAGCTGGTGTTAATACGATATGATATTGATTAGCTGAAAGGCTTTTAATAATACTCCCAGTTTTGATTTCTTTATTAATTGGAGGAAAAATATACATTTCTTCTAGGAAATATTTATCATCTGTCTCGTCGATATGTTGAGTAAGATGATTCAATGTATGACGTAAAATTGCTTTTTTAACTAAATCTTTGTTCTGGTATCCAATCCATTGTTTCTTCTGATGGTATATATTTTTATAAAAAACCTCTTTTAAAAAATCTTGAATTTGACCTTTAGCATTGAATAAATCATTGAATCCAAAATCTTTGGTTCTTTTTAAATCAATTAGTATGTTATCAATAATATTTTCTTGTTCACCTTTTCTATAAACCTCGATAAAACTATATTCAGCAAGTTCATCTGGGGTACCCGTATATACGACAATAGGAACTATTAACTTTTCATCTAAAATGTAATTAACAATTTCTTTCCCACCTTCCACCCCTCCATGCAATGAAAGGTCTAGAATGATTCCATCAAAAGAATTACTTGAGATGATTTTTATCGCATCTTCATATGTTTTTGCTATTTCAAGAGACGTCTCAATTGAATGTTCATCATCAAATAGTTCGATAGATGATTTAAAAACATCAATATCAGATTGATTATCTTCTACTAATAAAATATTTAAATTATTCATTATTTTCACCTTTAAGCGTCATCTTAAAAAGAGCCCCTCCATTATTTTCAATAGATTGTAGCTTTAAATTATTTCTTATTGCTGCTTCACCAGCTATAGCTAAACCTAATCCACTGCCACCTTCTGGTTTACCTGAGAACTCGGGATTAAATATTATTTCACTTTCAATATCCTCAGCTTTGATTCCTGGTCCTGAGTCTTTAAAAATAATATCAGTCAATATTCCATTATTTTCATTTACAATGATTTCAAGAGTTTTAGTAGAAGAGTTTGTACTTGTCATCCAATAAATACTATTTTCTATTAAATTAAAAAATATTGCTGCTATATCCTGATCCCAACATAAAATTTCGATTGTATCTGAGCAAGTAAACTTGACTTGTATATCATTCGATATAAGGTCTGATTCGAAGATATTTAAAGTCCCTTTAATAATTTTTTTTAAATTTTCATTCTTTCTATTTGGGCGTCTAGCTGTAGCTAAAGGATCTATTTTTTTAAATAATAAGACAAAGCTTTTTGAATTTTTTAGTACGCCATCTACACGTTCAAGAACTTTAGCATAATGAAGTTCATTACCACTTTCATTGTATTTATCTTTCCATTTTTTTAAATTAGGGATTTCATTTTGAAAATAATTTAAAGGCCTTCTACCTTCATGAATAAGTCTATTTACAATTTTACCTAATGTTGCTTGACCCTGATATGTTGCAATAGCTTTTTTAATAAATTGAAGTTCAATATTTTTCTTTTGATTATCCTCATTGACCAAGCCAATAATGTCATTGGAAATTTTTTCTTTAATTGAAGACTCTAAATTTGAATTGTTAAGAGTTTTTTGAATTTTTTCAGATAAGTTTTCACTTGAAAGAATATTATCTAATTTTTCTTCTATTGTTTCTTTTTTCCGAGATTTACCCGAAGATTCACGATATTTAAAGCGATAAATTTCTAAATGACGGAGTACTTGCTGAGAGATATCGACTAGATTTTTATAAGCATCATTTTCTCTTAGACCATCACGAGCACTTTTTTCAAACAAATTAGAAAGCTCTTCTGACTGGATCCTTACATATCCAATAACTTGATTCTCACTAAGTCTCATGGAAGGATTATTTACACGTTGTAAGTTCATCTCCAACCAATCGTAACCATTATCTCCCAAAGGTCTTATTCTAAATCCGTTTCTAAATACTCCGACACCGTGGTATTTTCTTAATAATCCTTTGATATCTTGTCGACTCAATTCTGAGTTGCTTCCAGACTTTTGTGTTCTTATTAGTAAGTCCTTTAATGCATCAGTTTCTAGATCATAAACCCTATAATCAAACTTTAGTGATCCACATTTTGTTGGTTGATAGTAGTCAAATGATATTTTAATATCAGGTAGGTTTTCTTCTTTTTGACAAGAGTATACTAGTTCACCTTTGCCATTTTCAAAAACTTCTCCGCTGATTCTGTAGTCAAAGAAATCTACTATTGGAAAAGGTTTTATTTCAGTGTAAGACGCTTCATCATGAGAAAGCTTCAGGAAAATTTGAAAGTCATTTTTTTTGGAGTCTAAAGGTGAAATAAGTTTCTTTAATTCAAAAATCAATATATCAATATTGTCACGATCCCAAACCTTAAAATATTCTTCGTTACCGTGGATAACAAGTTTAGTCCCAGGTTCACCATATTCAAGTACGCGATCATCAATCTCTATTTTGATCTCATCTAAGTATCTAACTTTATTAAATTCATCCCAATCTATATCAGCTTGTACTTGATTTAAATCTTTAGTAATAGTGGTAATAGAGAGCTTATTTCCTAACAACGCCACAGCATATCTACCAATTCCTTTGCGACCTTGCATCATCCGATTTTTACTAGGACTTTGTTTTCTTATAAATTTATCATCTGTAGAAGGTACCATCCATTTATGCAAGAATGTATCTAGGTCCATACCATGACCATTATCTATTATAATAATTTCAACATTTTTCTTATTTTCATCTAAATTTATTTGAATTTTTATTTGATCAGCATCAGCATCATATGCATTTTTTACTAACTCAATAATTGCTGCGGCTTCATTTTGTATTAATTCTTTGCCAATAGTTGTTAAGTGCCTTCCTGAAGGTCGAATTCTTCTAACGGGATTTAATCTATGCAATAAATTAATTCGTTTACTTAGAGGGAGAGTATTACAGCTGAAAACTTCAAGACTTGGATTTTTTAGGTGAATATAATTAAGTTTTAGAGGGCTCATTACCAATCCTTTAATAATTTTTCTGCAATTTTTTGTGCAAGTAATACAGGTACTGCATTTCCAATCTGTTTAAAGGCACTTGTACGTGCTGGTTTTCCTGAAACATTTTCAAAATAATAATCATCAGGAAAACTTTGAATTCTTGCTGCTTCTCTAGGCGTCAATGAACGATTTTGATTTATATCAGGATGGATATAATGATGTCCATCTTTAGAGATATGTGCAACAATAGTATGGCAGGCGGTTAAATCTCCAGCAACTACTTTAAAACGATCAACAAAAGAATTACGCCCTTTATGACTTTTTAGGTGTTCAGGTAAGTCGTCATAATGAAGACGTCTTTTTTCAGTATTCCATAAATTAACAGCATGCTTATAAATTTCTAAATCTTGCTCAGAGTGTGGACGTGCCTCATGCCAAGTTAAAGGAAGATCAGTTGATATTTGAGCATCTTTCAGCCATTGCGATGGTTCAGAGATTGGTTCTAATGGGGAAGATTTACCTCCACCAGCATTTATTTTAGGAAGATCTTTAAGTAGATCCAAAACGGTTGCTTCTGGAGCCAATTTTTCAATTTCAGGGTAAAAAGATTTTTTACCACGATGTCCTCGTTTACCTACCAAAATTATTCGTTTTCGGTTCTGAAGAACACCGTATTCATTTGCAGATAAAACTCTATACTCAATTGAATAACCTATTTCGATAAATAGACTTTTCATTTTATCGAAATAAAACTCACCATTTGGATCTTTAGCGGTCAACAGTCCTAGTACATTTTCGAAAACAAAATATTTAGGCTTATATCTTTTTAGAAATTCTGCATAGTATTTATATAGATGATTACGAGGATCATCATCCATATTCCCTCGAGCTCGACCAATGAGTGAATAAGCTTGGCAAGGTGGACCACCAATAATTAGATCTAATTTTGAGGTATTTAATTGGCTATCAACTTTCTTAAAAATTGTTTTTAGAGTATCTGGGCCAATGAATTCATTGATCACTGAATCTATTTCGTTGGAAGGAACAGCATCATAGAGTTCTTGACGTGTTACTTCATTTTTTAAATATTTTGAATAGATGTCTAAAGCATTATTATTTTTTAGCCAATGAAATGCTTGTCGTGTTTTAAGCGTATAGCAGGCTGAAGCATCCGCTTCGACATGAGCAATTGGTTTAAATCCAGCGCGGATAAAACCCTCAGACAAGCCTCCAGCACCAGCAAATAAATCGAGAAATTTTAAAGGGCTAGACATACAACATCAAAAGCAAATAAATAATAGCCAAGATACCAGGAAATTCTAGATTTAGCAAAATTAACTCACTTACTTTGTCAACAAAGATTCTAATCTTTTCATCCATCCTTCTAATTCTTGTTCGGATATTTCTTGATTCTTTGAATTCATCCTAGGGTGATTTAATGTACTATTTTTATAGCAAATATTTTTAAAAATTCCTTTTGGCCAACGCAAACATTGAGTGACGACAAGCTCAAGAACTTTGGCACGATCAGTTTGGTTCCATTGATTCATGTCTTTAAGTGATAAGACACGAGTTGAAAGAGGCTTTTTATTATCAGAAGTATCTACCTCTAAGATCACAATATTTTGACCATTAAATTGGAAGCTGACTTCTGCCACACATCTAGGATTACCATCAGTCTTTATATGTTTGGAATGTCCTTGAATGTTAGGTAGTTTATGGAGTTGAAAGCTAAAATTTTTAACAGAGTTTTCTTTGCAAAATAAATCAATCATTTGTTGAAATGCAGAGAAACGATCAAGATACAGATGAAGGTCTTCAGTTCGATCCTCAACGCCATTAAATTCAGCGGAGGGGACAGTGCCTTCAAAAATAGGCTCGTTGGTGCTAACTTCCGAAGTCGCATTGTTAGATGGTAAATCTTGATCTTTTGTACCATGGTTTCTATGTCTAGATTTTTTTGAAGTTTTACGTGTTTCAATTGCTTCTAGGAAGTCGAAGTGTGTCGGTTCAACATCAATAATTTCAACATCATCGCTATTGCCATCTTCATCATCTTTGATGGTCGGTTCTTTTCCATTATTTTTAGTTCCTGAAGAGTTTTCACCTTTACCACCTGATTTAGACTCAGTGAATTTATCGCTATAGAACTCAACTTCTTTAGAAATTCGGCTTGAGATTCTTTCGAAACCTGATATTTCATTGACAAAAAACTCAGAAGTTTCAGCCTTGTAATAGCCATATGAATCAAAGATCACTCCATTGAGTTGAGGGGGATTAAAACAAAAACTCCATATACGATATTGGTCAACGTCATAGCCATATTTGGTACAAAACTGACTGATACTTTCAAAGGATTTTCGAATATCAGAATCAAGAAGGATCCAAGATAATACGCGTCGAATACCTGAATCATTGAAATGAGAAATAGGGTATGAGCAAGCTGGTAAAATATTGATAAGATAATGATCTCGATTTGAAACGATATCGAAATCGATACTCAAACTATTCTCTATAATTGCTGATCTTGCTAAATATGGCGTGTAGAAAAACAGAGATCTAGCGAGCTCAAATTGAGGAAGCTTAATTTTAATGGTTTCGGACATTGGCTGACCGAATTGATCTACACGGACTGCATCGAATAAGAAATAATGCTCTACAAACTTTCCTTTGGATAAGTTTGAATTATTGACAGAAGATAGCCAATCTTGAGTTGAACGAATTTTAAAGCGTAAATTGTAGCCTTTGGGATATTCTTGAGTGGGGTTGATGTGACTATTTTTTCTTAATAATTTTGCATTAGAAAAATTAGTGAAAGTCGTCTCAGGTATTTTATTTTCATTTTCCAAAGCTAGATTTATTGCCCAACTGCCTGAGGTATGTTTTTTAAACAAAGAACCAATCTTTTTTATTTTCATGTTCTTAGCGATATGACTTATCTTAGCCATGATTCATCCTTTTCATTTGATTTAGGAATTTGAGTGCTTCATCTGTTAATCGTTCTTCACTTAATCCTGAATGTCGTAATAATTGCCAACTCGCTGGGTACTGATTAATTTTTTGAAATTGAATAATGGTTCTAGTGATCCTTCGGATTTGATAACTGCTAATATCTTCTGAAAAGGTGCTCAGAAATTTATGTGTTAAGGGGAGCTGATATAGGTTTTTTTCTACGGTGGAGTGTTGTGGTAGTTGCTTGAGATACCAGTTTCTAGATTGCCTAGGTAAACTCAAATCGTCTAATGATTCATAGAGTATTTTGAATAATCGCTTCACCATTTGCCAATCCCTCAGAGGCCAATGTACTTTCTTGGGAATGCTTGTGGGCAAAGCGTGAAAGCTTCTATTTTTTGTGAGTAACCAAGTTTTATCATTGCGATAAAGCCATGCATATAAAGCAGCATTTTTGACTCTAGACGGTTTTATTCCAAAATTTTGAATCAAACACAGCCATTCATTACGTTTTTCTTTGAGTATCAATATGTCTTTGTACTTAGTTCTTTGAATAGGTGTATCAGTATTAGTGGGCTTAGCAGGCAATTGATGAATTTCATCTAGAATGGCTACCCATGTCCAGCCTTTAGGGGAAAACGTCTCTAAGACAATAATATGTTCAAGATAACTGAATGACTTACGATGCTTTCTAAAGAGAGCTCTAAGCCAACATGTTTCAGATTTCAGTTCATCTAGGTGATGTTGCTGTAACCATTTTAGCCCCCATGTTTTTATAACTGCTACATGAATTTTTGAATGATCAATGTGTTTAAAACCTCTGTTGAAACCTAATCGTTTTGCAGTACGCTGATAGAATTGACTCCATTGATGAAAGGTAGGTGATATTGTTGGAGGAAGGTTTAACAGCTCATCAACACGCCTACTCACGATTAGATCTAATTCATGAGCAGGGTTATGAGGTTGCTTGCGATCCAGGATAAAACTTGCAGGAATAAATTGATGTCGTCCATTCAAATGGGCTGGTGGTAAAAATTCTGACAATTTAACTTTATGTTTGCTACAGCAATTTGCTCCTTGAATGTACCAAAGTCTTGACCAAAAAAATTCTCCATATTGGTGATATTGTTCTTCTAAGCAATGGTAACAATAGCGATGCGTTGTTATCTGCTTAACTTTGGATGCCGCAACTCCTAATGCTAAATGGATAGAACCTTTTGATTGACTCCCCATCCAGTGAAGGCATTTTAACCGTGTATTTTCAGGAGAAAATAGAGCGTGGATTGGAAAAAGAGTATGTTCATAAACAATCTTTTCAAGTGTGTAGTTCGGTGATAAATGCGTTAACAGGCACATGAGATGGCTAGGTAAATCAATCGTGGCAATAACCTTACGATTAGCAAATACTTCTTCAAGTAATTGCTTAGGGCTTGTAATAGCATGATGAATTCCAGCTCTAGCTATCGTGCTATAAATTAATTCATTGGGATATGGTGTAGGAAAATTCAACATGCCAATTCCACTATTACATTGATTGCACCCAAGTTTGAGAATCAAAAATTAAATCGCTCGATTGAAGAACGTCATAAAAATTTTGGGATTTTTGCTTTTGAGAAAACTTAAACCTTAAATCATCTGACGGTAAGCTTATCCATTCACTTTGTTTTATTTTTCTGAGATTCATTTTTTCTGGTTTTGTTTCTTTATTCGCCTCAACTTCAGTGATCCAATTCGAAACGATAGGCATGAGCTCTTGCATATTGAGATGAGGGAAATCGACAAAGGCTTTTTTGATTACAGAAATTACTTTAGATTCTGGATATCCAGTGGCAATTAGTAGATTATGCAATCTTTGTGCATGTACATTTCCATTATATTGTTCAACTTTTTCTTGTTCTTCTTCTATTTTTTTCTGAAGTAGAAGTAATGTTTTGTCCACATATGGAATAGTTAAGTCAGAATAAAGTGCAATGCGATTAGGATCCCCAGACTTAAGCGCTTCTATCATTGGATGGACAAATTTAAGTTCATCCTCATAGACTTGTCTAAGCAAACTCGGCGTTATTCTTTCTAGTCCTGTCATGATCGCTCGGCATTGAGCCAAAACAAAAAGTTTAACGACTATATCCAGTACGCCCTGAGACAGTTCATACCAACAGTCTCGAATTTCTTCACTGAGTTGTGCTTTATTGGTTAGCCATTGGTATTTCCATAGGGCATTGGTGAAAGCCATCCATTCTGTTCTAGTTGCGGTATTTGATAATGGGGGATTGTTCTTCATAGGTTCCCATATAACAGCTCCGAAACCAGCCCCACGACGCGCTGAACGCAGATCTCCATCAAATATAAATTTGGCTTTGGGTGTGCCGACCATAACCACTGGCAAACCTACAACATTGATTAAGGTGACAAAGAAGTTCAGCATTTTTTCAGCACCACCTGAATTTTTAACACTCAGGTGTTGGATTTCATCAATGACGAGTACACCAATAGCATAGGTATTGGTAATTTGACGCATGTAGTTTAGTAGAGCTTCGATTCCTAATCTTTTTAAGGCAACTTTTCTTTCAAAATCTGTTCCTAATGCAACATCAATTGCCTTAAAGAAATGCAAACATAGATTTTTTAATGAGCCATCATGAGGGCAGTCTATTTTGAGATAAACGAGTTGAGTGAAGTTATATTTTTCATGATAAATCACTTGAGGATACAGGTTCAGAATTCGCTGTAGAGTTGTACTTTTGCCACTTCCTGAACAACCGATCAGTGAATAGCTTAAAGCTGTAGATTTTGGCGCATCAAAACGAAAGGCATTAATATCTCCCGACATAATACGCTCATAACCGTTTTGCAAATGTTGGTGCAATTTCCCATCAGCAATATTGCGCCCGACATAGCCTTGACGAATTAATATTGCAATTTTTTGTTCTAATGAAATATGCCGAGTAATCGGTTGAAAAAATTGATGAAGAAGTTGAGATGAAAGATGAATTCTTTCGTTCTTAGATCTCAGAATATCCTCAGGGTTAAAGTCCACCTTACCAATCAGATTAGCTTTGATATCTGCAATTTCTTGCATGATTGGTGGTAGAGCTTCAATAAATGGATTGTCTTTATATTCACCAAAACTAGGCGTGTAACGTGCTTGAATAAAATTTAATGGCAAAGTCATTTAGTCATCCTCACCAAATAATTCGTCTGTTAAGTCTGGATAATGAACCGCTTCAGCATCTTGAGGCTTAATTGAGGTTTTCAGTTTAGGCATTGGAATAATATTTGTATCCACTATTTCTTGCTGTTGTACCTTAGCTTTGCGTTCAATATTTTTTTCTTTTGCTTTATTTTCAGTGATTTCAGCGATTCGTTGAGATGGTTTAATTGGGCTCTTCGGATGCTTAGTATTAAGTTTCTCACTGATAAATACTTCAAGCTCTCTTCGTTTTTTTGAAGCCTCTAGTTCGTGCTGTACAAGGTGCTCTTTTTGGGCTTTTTGCCTTTCTTTAACTTCCCACAAAGTACAATCCATAAATTCTCTCGATCGATCGGAGAGAGACCCTATCCAGTATTCAAGACTACTATCTTTTGGAAAAATATAAATTTTATTCATTGAGTAGGGATCATAGGCAGCTTCAAAATTTTGAGGACGAGAACTTTGTGTCTTACGGTGTAACCAACCAAGATCGAGTACTTCTTTGGCTAGGTAGTAAAGACCAAATGCTTTGATGCCTAAGTCTGATATTGTGATTTTAGTACGTGGCAATAATGCAATTCTTAGTGCTTCCTCTGGAACACTTCTCAATTTTCCAGTTCTGTTTTGAATACCCCAATTCCATAAATGTAAGGGAATGGTTGGTAAGTCATTAGGCATGTCTGGCTCACGATCATACGTCTTTAGCACATGAAATTGATTATGCGAGATGATGCAGGCAAGAATGATTTCAGTAAATTGGTGAATATTTAATGTGGCATCTTGACGGTAATCATTACCACCAGTCTTTTTTACAGTGGTGCCTTCAACAACACCTTTTCCCTTACCTTCTTTTTTAAAATAAGCCTGATATGTATTGAAAGCTTGTTCCACGATGCCTTTAGCATCACCACGTCTTGCTGGCGCATTTTCGAGTCTTACAGCGAAAGTTTTTTCTAAAGCTTCAATTTGATAACCGAGTAGTTCTCCTCGATCCGCGAGTAAAGCATCAGGTAGACCAACAGCTGGCCAATCCTCTGGCTGAATTAAGATCCCATACTCAGCACAATACTGAACCTTATCGGTCATCGCTATATTCAATGCTTGTATTGCAGCTAAATATGAAGGTGATTCAAAACCTATATAAAAGCCTGCGACTAATCTACTGAAGACGTCAATCACAAAGTAAATGGTGGGTCTACCAACGATACTTTCTGGATTTGAATTTGAAACAAGATAAATATCAGCGATCGTGGCATCAATTTCATAACGTGCACCAGGGCCTAAGGCTTGAGCGTTAGATGTTGATTGCAAAGGACGATAGTCTTTGCGGTAGTTGGATGTACTAATACGAGCTTTTATGTTTTCAATTTTTTTGAATTCTTTTTCGTAGTAATACTTAAACTGCCATATTGTTGGGATATCTGATTCGGCTGTATCAGGATAGAGATTTTTATATGTGGTTTGAAATTTTCGATATACAAATGGAAGTGAATGTTTATTGTCTTTTAAAAAGAATAATTTAATGGTGCGATAAAAAAGTTTTTCAATGTCTTCATTAACATTAATGCCTTGTTCACTATTATAGATACGAGGTCGACCTAATTTTTTATCTTTAGCTGTTCTTTTTTGACCTTTAGCTCCACTATTTCTGTAATCAGGAAGTAATGCATTAGGAGTTTGTCCTCTTTGCCAATATCTACGAGCTAAGCGATAAATAGTTTGTTTGGTGACTTCATGTTGATCCATGATTTCACTAATTATTTTGCCTCTTTGAGCTGGAATATAAAATAATTCATGAGAAATTAGAGGGTGAATAAGAGCATAATTTTGGTCACGTTTTATTTCTTGTGTAGATCCTTTTTCGGGCTGAAAGAAGACAAGTGGCTCATGTGGGTCTACTGTTCTTTGGATACTGCTATCTTCTAAACCATTTAATATTTCTGTTTTAGTTATTTCGATGGGAAAAGCATTTTGAACGTCGAGATTAATCCAAACCACAGAGTGAGGCAGGATAGTTAGAATCCTAAATAAAGAACTTTCAAAACTTAATACTTCATTGATTTTCAGCATGAAGTACCTCATTCCAAATATTAAGTTGACCCAATTGAATATGATCTGTTCTTAGATCTTTAAATGAAATATTGAGATCAAATATGAAATACCGCTGAGCAAGTAAGTCTCTGATTTCTCTTAAAGATTGTCCTATTTCAAAATGATATTTTTGATCAATGATTCTCGTTAATTCATTAATCTTTTTAGACTTATTTTTACTAAAAATTTCTGCATAAAAGTTTAGTTTATCTAACGTATCTTGTTCACTCAGTTTCATAGTATTTATTGAGCTGTACATCCATTGAATATTTTGACTGACAATTCTAGGAACTTGATGTTCAGTAAAAATATAAAAAGGAATGTTTTGCTGTTTCCAATATTGTCGTTCGATTTCTATTTTTTCTATTGTACGTGGGTCATTGAGAGCATTTGAATATTTAACTTGGATTGCAAATTTAGGAGATATTGAATTATTTGTATCCACTAAAAAATCGCTTGTCATGATTTGATAGTGTTTCCCAAATCTAGGGTGAGCGATTCCAATTGTCTCCGCAATTTTTAGAGTTTGTTCGAGATCTAAGGGATATTGTTCTCGAATATCGATAGTAGTGGAATGCCATTCCAGTAATAAAAAAGCAGAAAGTTCTAGATCAGATAGAAGATGATGGGTTCTTTGGCTTTTATGACCAAAAACTCGGTGAGATCGACCTTCTGAACTCACATCTCGAATTGTAATCCAAGGCTTATAGTTATTTCCAAAACCCTGTCCTCGTCCTTCTTTAATCCACTTTTGAATTTTGAGTTCATGATTTTGTGTGTTCTTAAAATTAGCCATAAAAAAATCCACACAACATGCTTTTTAGAGCATAGCTTGTGTGGATTTTTTGAGCAATCTAGTATTACACTTTATTACTCAGTATGAGACTTTATTACTCAGTATGAAACTTTATTACTCTCATACAGCCTTAATAATGATCTTTTTTGAATTACTCTACAGTTACTGACTTCGCCAAGTTACGTGGCTGGTCAACGTCTGTACCACGTAATACAGCAACGTGATAAGACAATAACTGAACTGGTACGCTATAAATGATTGGTGCAAGCCATTCATTTACTGCTGGAATTTGTACAACGTGTTGACGATCTTTTTCGACTACACCGCTATTTTCATCAGCAAAAACGAATAACTCACCGCCACGCGCCTGAACTTCCTCCATATTCGACTTAAGCTTATCAAGCATTTCATCATTTGGAGCAAGAATCACGATTGGCATTTCAGTATCAACAAGTGCCAATGGGCCATGTTTTAACTCACCAGCCGCATAACCTTCTGCGTGAATATATGAAATTTCTTTAAGCTTTAAAGCACCTTCCAATGCGATTGGATAATGTGTGCCACGGCCTAAGAATAAACAGTGTTGTTTTTCAACGAACAATTCTGATAAACGTAAAATTTCAGCATCTTGCTTAAGCGTATCAAGAATGACTTTCGGGCTGTGCCACAATTCACGAGCAAGCTCTTCAATCATCACATTGCTAATACGTTGTTTAACTTGACCAATTTTCAAGATTAACAACATTAATGCAGCAAGCTGAGTCGTGAACGCTTTTGTTGATGCAACACCAATTTCAGGCCCAGCAAGGGTCAATAAGTGGTGATCAGTTTCACGTACCATTGAAGAAGTTGCGACGTTACAGATCGTTAAAGTCTGAATATCGATATTATTTGCTTTAGCACGTTTTTGAGTTTCACGTAGTGCAGCTAAGGTATCCGCTGTTTCGCCTGATTGTGAAATACAGATGTAAAGTGTATTTTCCACAATCACTGGTGAGCGATAACGGAATTCACTCGCAATCTCAACTTGGCAAGGCACACCAATCAATTGCTCAAACCAATATTTAGCGATCATTCCTGAGTGATAACTTGTACCACACGCAATAATTTGAACACTTTGAAGTTTACTGAAATCTGCATCAGCATCTTTCAAGAAATCATCACGTAAATTGTTGCCATCAAGTGCTTGAGAAATTGTTTGTTTGATTGCTTCAGGCTGCTCATAAATTTCTTTGAGCATGTAGTGTTTATATTCACCTTTTGAAGCGCTGCTTACAGTTGCATCAAGTTCTTTAACTGGACGTTCAACACGTTCACCTTTTACAAATACTTCAATTGAAGTACGAGTAAGACGAGCAATATCGCCTTCTTCTAAGTAAATAAAACGGTTCGTTACTGGTAAAAGGGCCAATTGGTCTGAACTGATAAAGTTTTCGCCAATACCCACACCGATTACAAGTGGTGAACCTTCACGTACAGTAATGAGTTCATCTGGGTAATCGCTGTGAATAATACCTAACGCATAGGCACCTTTAAGCTGAGGAACTACAGATTCTACTGCTTCAAGTAAACTATCAGTATTTTTTAGAGCTTCTGCAACTAAATGGGCTACCACTTCAGTATCTGTTTGAGAAGTAAATACATATCCTAAAGCTTGAAGGTCATCTTTAAGCTCTTGATAGTTCTCGATAATACCGTTGTGGACGACTGCTACCTTGCCTGACATGTGCGGGTGAGCATTATTTTCGGTTGGTTTACCATGTGTTGCCCAACGGGTATGAGCAATACCGATTGTCCCCGTGAGTTGTTGATCAGCAACGGCATCTTCAAGATTGATTACCTTACCAACACGACGTTCACGTAAAATCTGTTGCTTGTTCAGTAAAGCAACACCAGCCGAATCATAACCACGATATTCAAGACGTTTTAAACCTTCAATTAAAATCTCGGTTACACAACGTTCTGCAACGCCTCCGACGATACCACACATACTTCAATCCTCTTATTTTTTAAGCTTTTGGGGACGTTGATAATTTGCTTTAGAAATTTGTTGAGCACGCTCAAAGGAGAGACTTTGTTCAGCCACATCTTTCGTAATCACAGAACCCGCACCGACTGTTGCTCCATTACCAATAGTCACAGGCGCAACCAGCGAGCTATTAGAACCGATAAAAACTGCATCGCCAATAGTGGTTTTGTGTTTATTTGCACCATCATAATTGCAGGTGATTGTACCTGCCCCAATATTTGATTCAGCGCCGATCTCGGCATCACCTAAATAGGTGAAATGGTTAGCTTTACTGCCTAGACCGATCGTTGTATTTTTGACTTCAACAAAGTTGCCGATATGTACTTCGTTTGCCAATTTAGCACCTGGACGTAAGCGTGCGAAAGGACCAATTTGGGTATTTTCCCCAACAACTGCTCCATCAAAAACGCTGTATGCTTGGACTTTAGTGCCCGCTGCAATGGTTGTATTTTTTAAGATACAGCCAGCACCGATTTCGACAAAGTCACCGAGTTCACAGTCGCCTTCAATAATGACATTCACATCAATACGGACATCATGACCAACTTTTACTGTACCACGTAAATCAAAACGTGCAGGATCAGCAAAAGTTACGCCTTGCTGCATAAGTTCTTTGGCTTGTTGCTTCTGAAATTCACGCTCAAGTGCTGCAAGTTGCAGGCGGTCATTTACACCTTCAACTTCAAATGCGAGCTCTGGTTGAATTGAGGCGATTTCTAAACCATCAGCAACAGCCATCGCAACGATATCAGTTAAATAGTATTCGCCTTGTGCATTTTCATTTGAAAGCTTAGGCAACCACTCATGCAGTTTTGCATTGCTGACACAGTAAATACCTGTGTTGATTTCTTGAATTTGACGCTGAGCTTCGGTTGCGTCTTTATGTTCAACAATCGCTTGGATTTTACCGTCTTGGCGGACAATACGGCCATAACCTGTTGGGTTATCGACATGTAAAGTAATCATGCCAATACCGGTTTTATTTGATGCTTCAATCAGTTGTTCAAGTGTTGTTTGACGGACTAAAGGAACATCACCGTATAAAATTAATGAAATGCCGTCTTTAGGAAGTACCGGTAAAGTCATCTGTACAGCATGACCGGTCCCTAACTGTTCTGCTTGTTCAACCCACTGAATATTTTCTTGTGCGAATGTCTTTTTTACGTGATCGCCACCATGTCCATAAATGGTAATGATGTTTTCTGCTAATAGTTGTTTTGCTGTTTTAATAACATGTCCTAGTAGCGGGCGACCAGCTAAAGGTTGTAGTACTTTAGGGAGCTGAGAACGCATTCGCGTTCCTTTGCCTGCAGCAAGAATAATGACAGTAGTTGACATGAATAACTCGAATGATTTAACTCAAATGGATAATAATTAGTGTACAAAGAGCAGCCCATACACCGGCAATAATATCGTCAAGCATAATACCAAAACCACCGTGTACTTGGCGATCAATGACGCGTATAGGCCAAGGTTTCCAAACATCGAAAATTCGAAATAATATAAATCCTGTAATTACCCAAATCCAATTTATTTGTTGTAAATAGAGCAGGGGAATAAAGGTAATAGATTGACCTGCAAATTCATCCCACACAATTCGACCATCATCGTGTACGTTGATTACTTTTGCAGTTTGACCGCAAATATAAATACCCACCACTGACATGATGAGAATAGCGATTAAACTTAAAGTAAATCCGAGAGATAACCAGATGGGAACAAAAAGTAAGGCAAAAGCAGAGCCAAAAGTACCAGGTGCTTTAGGAGCAAGACCAGATCCAAAACCAACCCCACAGAAAACGATGCAGCGGTTGAACCAAGACATGTCTTTAAAATGAATCGGCGGTTTATGCAAAGTGTTGGTATCCATGAATTTGCAATGGGTAATCTGAACCCAAATGCTCAAAAGTTAGTTTTGTTTGCTCAACGATCTGTCCAATCATTGTAATCTTAACGTCTAGTTGTTTTTGCAAAAGTTTTTCATAATTTTGCGGTGTTATTGTAAAACATAATTCGTAGTCATCACCACCTGCCAAGGCATATTGCCAACGTTGTTGTTCTTCTAGTTGTTGCAGTACAGGATCAACAGGTAATTTTTCCAGGATGAGTCGTGCTCCAACCTTGGACGCTTTTAAAATATGTCCTAAATCTTGAGCTAAACCATCTGACACATCGATCATGCTAGAGGCGAGCCCTTTTAGCTCTTCTCCAAGCTTACAACGTGGCGTCGGATAGTCCAGTCTTTGTTGTAGGGAATGTCCTAAATGCTGAAGCCCATAAGCAGCATCACCAATCTGCCCACTTACACAAACATAATCACCGACCTTAGCGCCTGAACGTAATACAGCTTTTCCTGTTTCAATCCAGCCCATGGCCGTGACGGTAATGGTGAGGTGTGGACCTTGAGTGGTATCTCCGCCAATTAAGGCAACTCCAAATTGATTACAACAGTCATAGATTCCCTGACTAAATCCTTCAAGCCATTCATGGTCAACTTGAGGCAAGCTGATCGCAAGTAAAATACTATGTGGTTTGGCGCCCATTGCAGCAATATCAGACAGATTTACGGCAACACTTTTCCAGCCAATCGCATGGGGCGAGGTTTCAAGAGGGAAGTGACGTCCAGCAACAAGTGTATCGGCACAGATCACCAGTTGTTGATTTGGAGGGGGAGTAATTAAGGCTGAGTCATCACCAATACCAAGCGCAACGTCAGGATGTGACTGACGATTAAAGTATTGATCAATAATTGAGAACTCAGCCATAGAACATCAAGCCTATTATTTTGCTTGTTGTTTTTCTGCGCTACGCAGTGTCGAACTTAAACGGTCTAATACACCATTGATGTATTTATGACTGTCTGCTCCGCCAAAATGCTTCGCAAGTTCGATTGCTTCATCAAGTACCACACGATATGGAATTTCTAGATGATCACGTAACTCGTAAGCACCTAAACGCAAAGTTGCGAGCTCTACACCATCTAGCGCGTCAATTTCACGGTCAAGTACCGGAATAAGTAACGCATCAAGGTCTTCGTGCTGAGCGATAACTTGAGTAAGTAGTTCGTGATAATAGTTCAAGTCTACCTTGTGCATTGCATTTTCAGCACGTGTACGCGCTTCAATTTCATGTACAGGGTTGTGACTCATTTGCCACTCATAAATACCTTGTACAGCAAAACGACGTGCTTTACGTTTTGCTGCATAAGCGGCTTGCAGTGTTTGAGACATGCTTTAAATTGCCTTTAATAAATTAACCATTTCAATTGCAGTTAAAGCAGCTTCGCTACCTTTGTTTCCTGCTTTTGTACCTGAGCGTTCGATTGCTTGCTCGATGCTGTCAGTAGTTAATACACCATTGATAACAGGCAAGCTGCTTTCTAACGCAACTACACCTAAACCTTTCGCACATTCACCAGCAACAAAGTCAAAGTGAGGTGTGCTACCACGAATGACTGCACCGAGTGCAATGATGGCATCAAACTGGTTTGATGTAGCTAATTTTTTAGCAACGATCGGTAGTTCCCATGCGCCTGGAGCGTGAATAACAGTAATGTTATCTTCATTTACGCCATGACGTTTTAACGTGTCGATCGCGCCTTCTAATAAGTGTTCAACAACAAAACTGTTGAAACGACCCACTAAAATCGCATAACGACCTTCGCTTGCGAGATGTAATAAACCTTCAATACGGCGAATTGCCATAGCAACCTCGATTATTTCGTTGTGATTTGATCAGCAGTGACATATTCCACTACTTCTAAATTAAAGCCAGATAAGGCATTGAAACGCAATGGTGAGCTCAGAAGCTTCATTTTTTCAACACCTAAATCACGCAAAATTTGAGCACCAACACCAATAGTTTGATATTGATGTGAAAGTGCTGCATTGGATTTCACCGGTTTTGGCTTAGTTAAATCATCCAACGCTGGTCCCAAGTCTTGCAAATGATCTTGTCCGATCCAGACTAAAACGCCGCGGTCACTTGCTGCAATCGTTTGTAGCGCACGGTCTAGATTCCAAGCCGGTTCACCGTCAGCTTTATTTAGCTTAAGCAAATCGCGAACAGGACTAAAACCATGTACACGTACCGTTGTAACACCTTCTTTTGGCTCACCTTTGACTAAAGCCAAGTGAATGTCAGGGTTACCTATCTCACGATAGCGATAGAGCTCAAATGAACCATATTCTGTTTGAATCGTTCTTTGATCCAAACGTTCTACAGTTTGCTCATTGGTCATACGGTAGTGGATTAGGTCGGCAATTGTACCAATTTTTAAGCCATGCTTCTCAGCAAAAATTTCTAAATCTGCGCGGCGTGCCATTGTGCCATCTTCTTTGATGATTTCACAAATGACAGATGCAGGCTCAAGACCTGCCAGTCGTGCTAAATCACAACCTGCTTCGGTATGACCTGCACGGTGTAATACACCACCTGGCTGTGCCATGAGTGGGAAAATATGGCCCGGTTGTACAATATCGGTTGGTTTGGCATGTGCTGCCACAGCAGCTTGAATCGTGTGAGCACGTTCTGCTGCCGAAATACCTGTGGTAATACCTTCAGCTGCTTCGATAGATAACGTAAAGTTAGTACCATGCTGGGCACCGTTCTGGTCAACCATCAGCGGGAGGTTTAATTGTTTACAACGTTCACGGCTTAAAGTTAAGCAAACTAAACCGCGTGCATGTGTAATCATGAAGTTAATATCTTCAGGGCGTACATGCGTTGCTGCGATGACAAGGTCACCTTCATTTTCACGGTCTTCGTCATCCATTAAGATGACCATTTTGCCTGCACGAATATCGGCGACAAGTTCTTCAACACGACTCAGCGGCATTCGCTTTCACCTTTTTTTGTCGTAAGACAATTTCTATTGAATAAATTTCGCATAGTTTACGCTGTTTATAGAATTTTGCCTATGATTCTGATTTATCCAAATTTACGACTCAACATCATAGAACCGGATTTATTTAGATAAATAAATCATAAGGAAATAAAATTATTTAAAATAAATACCATAAATTTAGATAAAAAAACCTAGCCGGATGGCTAGGTTTAAATGCGCACAATAAATTTTTAAGATGCTGCACTACTCGGGCTGTCATTTTGAGGAATTGATTTTTTACCCATCAAAATTTCAGTTCGAATATTTTGTGCAAGCTCTGCACATTCAGCATTCATACCATTGATCATAAATGCATGACGAGTCATGACATTACTTGGGTTAGGCATTGCAACAAGCTGATAGCTGTCTTGAATTGCTTTAAGCTGTTCATTATCAAGGTAGAGTGCAGATTCTTTCGCATGAAGATGTTGCGCTAAACGTTGAGCAGCTTCTTTGGCATCAATTTGCATTGCTTCTACGGCATTACACACGGCACTGCGAGTTTGTAGTGCAAAGCGTTTATCTTCACGGTAACGCTTATATAAAACGTCTGAAAGCAATTGGAAAACCGTACCTACCATAAGTAGACATTCTACAGCGTGTGGATGTGAAGTCGAAATGGCAAGTGTTGCGCCCTCTGCATGAAACTCGTCTACAACATCAATATCAGTCGCTTTCAAATGATAATGCTTTGTACATAGCTCAATACTCTTATTTAAAAAGAGCTGACAAAGTTTAAAGTACGGTACAGAAACAGACTGGTTAACACTACTTAATAACTGTTTAGGATCATAAAATTGAATATTAAGTGCCAAGGTATTTTGGTCTGTAGACTCTAAGCTTTTTTCTGGTTGCGAGCGAACAATTGGTTTAGCTTTAGCTTGCTGCTGAGCTTGAGCAACCAAGGTCACTGTATTTTGTTTTTCAAGCGCGAGAGCTTGAGTTAACTCTTGAATTTCATGTTTTAAACGGTTTTCTTCGTTAATACGGGCTAAGTATTCGCTACGCGTTGGGCGAGCAATGGCGCGGTAAGCCAGCCATAATAAAACATGTAAAAACAGTGAGGCTAAAATCGCAAGCCATTGGGTACGAAGAATTTCCCCAATACTTGGTTGAATTAGTGTGATTTCAATAGAACCGACTTTTTTCTCGTTTTGAAGCGCAGCACGAACAAAAATTTCACCTTGGCGAGTTTTTGACATGCCGCTTGTTGCCAAAACTTGTTTATTGGCGTCAAGAATACGGATAGATGCCACACTTGGATTGGTCGCATAGCGATTGGCAATCAGAGCTAAAGAGACCGTATTGGCAGGTTCAAGCTCAGATAAGCTATCTGCAACGAGTTGACTGGTCATGAGCTGACCTTGACTCGCACGGTTTTCATTGAGCTGGTGTGTCGTTGCAATCACCAATAAAAAGGTATGCAATGCAAAACTAATGATCAGTAGGCTAGCAAATAGCCCTTGTCTAGGCGCAATCAAGTTAAACTTCCAAGGCAATTATATTGAAATTCGATTATGATTCTTACAATAGTTGTCACTCAGACTAGAGTCAATTCATGCGAGAAATCATTCTTATATCCTTTTTAGGACCGGACCAACCAAACCAGTTTACCCGATTAATGCAAGTACTATCCGTACATTCATTGCAAATACTGGATGTAGGTCAGGCTGTTATTCATAATCAACTGACATTGGGCATTGTGGTCGCCTCTGAAAATGAAACCGCGACCGCGTTGGCAATGAAAGAGATTTTGATTTTAGCACATGATATTGGCTTAACAGTGCGCTTTAAACCTATCTCGGGCGCAGAATACGATCAATGGGTCAGCGAAGGTGGACGAACTCGTTATATCGTCACGGCTTTAGCACCGGAACTCACTGCTGCACATTTACAAGCCGTTACACAAATTGTGTCTAGCCAAGGCTTTAACATCGAAACTGTAACTCGTTTATCAGGCCGTGTAGATCTTGAAAAAGATAGCACATTGCCTCGCCGTGCTTGTGTACAGTTTGGTTTAAGCAGTGGTCCGACTTTAGATGCTCAAGCTATGCGTGCGGCTTGTTTACTTCTTTCAAGCGAATTAAATATTGATGTAGCTGTACAGGAAGATAACGCTTATCGACGTAACCGCCGTTTAGTCTGCTTCGATATGGATTCAACTTTAATTGAACAAGAAGTGATTGATGAATTGGCGCTTGAAGCAGGGGTGGGTGAGCAAGTTGCTGAAATCACTGAAAGAGCGATGCAAGGTGAGTTGGACTTCCAGCAAAGTTTCCGTGCGCGGGTTGCTTTACTCAAAGGTCTTGATGCATCAGTTTTACCTAAAATTGCAGAGCGATTGACGATCACCGAAGGTGCTGAGCGCCTCATTTCGACTTTAAAAGCACTTGGATATAAAACGGCAATTTTATCTGGTGGCTTCCAATATTTTGCTGAATATTTACAAGCTAAATTAGGCATTGATGAAGTTCACGCTAACGTTTTAGATGTACAAGATGGCGTTGTGACTGGTGAAGTAAAAGGTGTAATTGTTGATGGTGCTCGTAAAGCAGAGTTGCTGCGTGAGCTGGCGAACAAACTCGGTATTTCACTAGAGCAAGCGATGGCTGTTGGCGATGGCGCAAATGATTTACCGATGCTTGCGATTGCAGGACTTGGCGTGGCATATCGTGCTAAACCACTGGTGCGTCAAAATGCAAATCAGGCGATTTCAAGCGTTGGTTTGGATGGAGTACTGTATTTACTCGGTATGCATGACAAAGATTTAAGCCGTGCTTAAATAATAGTGAACAATCATTAAGCGCTGCTCAAGAGTAGCGCTTTTTTTATGCAGAATAGTCATAAAAACAAGCAAGTTATGACAAAATTATGCACAGAAAAAAGGCAATAAAAAAAACTGAAAAAAACTTATTTTGAGGCAAAAAAACAGCATAGTTTTTTGTAATGACACGCCAGAATTGATGCCATATAGGAAGTAGAACTTTTTTAAATTTACAAAAATGTAATGACAAAAGAATGTTGCGACAAAGTATGTCGCATCGACAAATAACAGGTCTTTTTTTCTAAAAAAAAACATCCATAATGCTTTCTAAGCTTCAACACAAATCATGAATTAAAGTTGTTTTTGGAATGAGGTCTGGTGTTCAGACCGAATGTTTTTAGACGTTTTCATTAAGACGGAGGTTTCTATGGTAACAGCGAATTTTGCCGCTATCGCCGGACTCAGCTTAATTGCTGTCGCGCTTGTTGCTGTGTTCTTTTCTCCTTACCGTCGTTGGCTTGGTTTTATGCTTGCAGGGATGTTTTTTTGGGGGCTATTGGAAGTGGTCCGTTTTGGAGTTCAAGTCACTTTTGAAATGCCAGTCACATATAGTTATTTAACTGCACTAAGTCTAGCGATGGTAATGGTTACATTTGTTTTATTACGTGAGGATAAACAGGCACAGAAGGCTTTGGCAAATCGCCAATATATAGAACACACGCCAGTATATGAAGATGATCAGCAGCAATGTTCGAGCCGATAATTCAATTGTTATCTAACGGTAAAAAGGTATGCACAGCATGCCTTTTTTATTTACGAAAACATGATTTTTATTATACAAAGCATTTATTAAAAAATAGCCAGTTATGCTACGATAGACTGGTCTGTTGACGTTTCATATATAGATTGCGTTGCCAATTAGAATATCATCAGTCGATGCACGAAACAGGCAATGGTGAGTCCTTGCTGAGTTTTGCCCCAAGGTTTTCATAAAAATACAATAGGCGTGAATGTTCATGAAACTTTCTTCTATACCTGTAGTCAAGTTACCACTTGTTGATGTCAGTACAGACCCGTTAGATTTATTGGTAGCAGGTTTGGCGCTGCGTATGAAACAGTTGGCACGTACAAGTCCTAAGTTTATTGAGCTAGTGCATGACCGCGCATTCCGCATTCAAATTGGTACTGATTTAGGTGTGGCTCGCCAAATTATTATTAATCATGGTCACATCGATACAGTTGCTGGATCACCTGAAAAAGCTGACTTTATTTTGCAGTTTGCAGATAGCGAACAAGGCGTAAAAACTTTACTCAAAGGTGACCCAACAGCATTTATGACGGGTATGCAAGACGGCAGCATTAAAATGGAAGGTGATTTCAGCTTGCTCGTTTGGTTTAACCAAGCAGCTAAATTGATTCCACCAAAATTACCAAAACCAGTAAAAGATAAAGTACGTCAAGCACGTGCTTTTATTAAAGAAAAAACTGGTCGTTAAGATCTAACAAAAAACTCCCGATTGGGAGTTTTTTTATATCTATGCTTCAACTTCCAGATTGAAAGTGACTGGTCCATCATTAATCAAATGAACTTTCATGTCCGCAGCAAAAATACCTGTTTGAACATTTTCAAACTGTGAACGAGTATATTCTACCAACTGTTCATATAGTGCTTTTGCGTCGCTCGGTGGCATGGCTGGACCAAAGTCTGGACGTAAGCCTTTTTGGGTTTGTGCCATGAGCGTGAACTGAGAGACAAGCAGGACTCCGCCATTTGCTTGAGATACATTCCAGCCCATTTTGCCTTGCTCATCATCAAAAATACGATATTTCAAAATCTTATCGATAAGCTTCTGACCTATGGCTAAAGTATCGTCTCGGCCAATTCCTAAAAAAACCAATAAGCCATTCTGGATTTCACCGGTCGTTTCACCGTCTACCACCACTTTAGCTTCAAGAACTCGTTGTATTAAAGCGCGCATTGTTAGAGAGAGTTTCTGCAATTATTTGAATTGATGCAGTTTAGCAGAAATTAATTTAAATGATTTTTAAAAGGAAATTTCATGGAGTTGCAACAATGGTATAAAAGCTCATAATTCATCTATAAAAATATGCTTTAATGCTAAGAAGCAAGCGAATAATCATTGACTATGTCTCCAATTATCCATTCTTTACTTGATACAGACTTGTACAAATTTACGATGCTACAAGTGGTTTTGCATAAATTCCCGCAAACACATAGTGTCTACCATTTTCGTTGCAGAAATTTAGAAGATACTGTTTATCCATTAGTGGATATTTTGGATGACTTAAACGAGCAACTCGACCATTTATGTAATCTCAAATATAAAGAAGACGAATTACAATATTTAAGAAAATTACGCTTTATTAAAAGCGACTTTGTCGATTATTTAGAATTATTCCAACTTAAACGACGTTTTATTCAGGCCAGTATTGATAATGAAGGTCGACTAGATATTCGGATTGAAGGGCCAATGGTTCAGGCCATGATGTTTGAGATTTTTGTTTTAGCAATTGTAAATGAATTATATTTTAGCCGCATTAAAACAGACGAAGTTTGGGCGGAAGGCGAACGACGTTTACAAGCAAAGCTTGAATTGATTCAGCAGTACGAAAAATCTCAACAGCCGAATGATCCTCCATTTTTAGTTTCTGATTTTGGTACACGCCGTCGGTATAGTTTTGAATGGCAAAAACATGTAGTTGCTGCATTTCATAAAACTGTGCCAAATGTATTCCGTGGAACGAGTAATGTTTTGCTGGCTAAAGAATTAAGTATCACGCCAATTGGAACCATGGCACATGAATTCTTGCAGGCGTTTCAGGCGCTTGATGTCCGTTTACGTGATTTTCAAAAAGCTGCTTTAGAAACATGGGTACAGGAGTACCGTGGAGACTTAGGAATTGCTTTGACCGACGTTGTTGGTATGGACGCTTTCTTAAGAGATTTTGACCTGTATTTTGCCAAACTATTTGATGGCTTACGTCATGACAGTGGTGACCCATATGAATGGGGTGATAAGGCTTATGCGCACTACCGTAAATTAAAAATTGACACTAAAACCAAAATGTTGACCTTTAGTGATGGCCTTAATTTGCCAAAGGCTTGGGAGCTACATCAATATTTCAAAGACCGTTTTCAGGTGAGTTTCGGTATTGGTACTAATTTGACCAATGACATGGGCCAAACACCGCTCAATATTGTATTGAAACTGGTTGAGTGTAATGGTCAGTCGGTTGCCAAAATTTCGGATAGCCCTGGCAAAACCATGACTGATAACGATACGTTCTTGGCTTATTTACGTCAGGTTTTCCAAATTGAAGAACTTGATGAAGCTGTTTAATCACAATGTAGTCTGACAGTTTGGCAGCTACTTAACGCTTGTGAATGTTTATATCTGATTTTCTGCTAAACGGTAGCAGAAAATCAGAGTTTGATAGATATAAGCTTATGCTAAGATGAAATTAAGCTGGTATAAAAAGTAACCATGACGATGACACTCCCTGATTTTAAACTCGATTTATTAATAGAAGCAGAAGAGTTAGTGCCTTATTTAGGCAATGAATATATCCGTATTGTAGATTTGAGCCGTGCATCAGTTTATGAGCAACTCCATGTTCCGCATGCTATTCACTTACAGCCTAAATGGTTAGTTGCTCAACATGAAGAAGCAACAGGTGTTTTACCGGATGAAGCAGGTTTACAAGCGCTTATTGAAAAATTGAATATTTCACCAAATCACCATGTGGTGGTCTATGATGATGAAGGTGGAGCATGGGCAGGGCGTTTAATCTGGAATTTGCATTGCTTAGGTTTTACACGTACAAGTTTAATTAATGGCGGAATTCATGCATGGCTTGGTGCAGGTTTACCCACCACAGCCGAGGTTGAAGAATTACCTCGAGTTGATAACTTAATTCAGATCGATTTATCACATGCTGCTCAGTTCCGAGTGAACTATGAAGAACTACGCAAACAAGTTGAGCAAGAAAGTGTGCAATTGTGGGATTGCAGAACCAGTGATGAATATAGTGGCGTCCGTTTAGCAGCGCGACGCGGCGGTCACATTCCAAATGCCCTCCATTTTGAATGGAGTACTGCACTTAATCGTCAAAATCATCTAAAATTGCATCCGCTTGAACGCACGCGGCAGCGTCTTGAACAACTTGGGTTCGATTTAAAGCAACCTGTAGTCGTATACTGCCAGTCACATCACCGTTCTGGTTTGGCTTATATTCTGGCTAGACTTTTAGGTTGGGAAGCAAAAGCCTATGATGGTGCGTGGAGTGAATGGGGCAATCGCCTCGATAGTCCTATCATTACTGGAGAATCGCCGTCTTGAGTTTTACATCTCGCTTAAAAAAAGAATTATTTATTAAGGCACAAAATCTTGTTCCTCAGCATCAGTTAAGTCGTGTAGTGGGCAAAGTTGCTGCAAGTGAAAATCCAATTTTAAAAGCTGCTGTTATTCATGCATTTAAAACCAAGTATGGCATTGATTTATCGATTGCTGAACAAGGCAATGCACTGAAATATAAATCTTTTAATGATTTCTTTACCCGTGCCTTGAAAGATGGCGTACGTTTAGTTGATGAAAATCCGGATAGTATTGTTTCACCAGCGGATGGCGCGATTTCTCAAATTGGTAAAATCACTGCGGGCGAAGTATTTCAAGCAAAAGGCCAAAGTTTCTCTGTAGAAAAGTTAATTGGCGATCCACAACTTGCTCAGCCTTTCCAAGAAGGTGAGTTTGCAACGGTTTATCTTTCTCCACGTGATTATCACCGTGTTCATATGCCATTTTCAGGCACATTAACTGAAACGTTATATGTACCAGGTGAGTTATTTTCAGTAAATCAGGTGACTGCTGAAAATGTACCGGGATTATTTGCCCGTAATGAGCGTATGGTATGTTTATTTGATACTGAGCTTGGTCGTATGGCCGTTGTTTTGGTCGGCGCTATGATTGTGGCAGGTATTGAAACTGTGGCAACAGGTAAAGTAAAACCATCGGGTCGTATCGAATTACAGCATCATGAGTTGAAGTTAGAGAAAGGTGCTGAGCTTGGCCGTTTTTATTTAGGTTCTACCGCAATTATTTTATTTGAAAAAGATAAAATCGAGTGGGAAAAGCGTTTTAAAGCCGAGTCCGTTGTTGTTATGGGCGAACGTATGGGCCATACGCTTTAACCCATCAATAGATTTAAAAAGAGAGCATTTGCTCTCTTTTTTATTTTCTATGAATTGGCATTTCTATGCTTAAAGTCTAGATTTAGTGAGAATAGTCCTCTATTTTGATATGTGAGTTCTTTCATTTGCCTCTTGTTAGGTTCTTTATATGCAATAGGGGGCATATTTTTTTATAAAACTAATTTGAAATGATGATTAGAAAATAGAGGAGTAATCCCTTGATTAGAAAAAGTAATTCTTTATTAAAAATTTTATTTAGCAGTATTTGTTTGATATCTGGTTCTGCTATGGCTGCTCCAATTACAGATTTGAGTAAGCAAATTGTGAGTGAAAAACCGGGCTCAATACTTTCTATAGCGCAACAAGATGTGACGGATTTATTTCCTCATGCAAATCAGCGCTTATTAGTAAATTATCGTAGTCGAGGTGTGAATGGCGAGCCTATCGTTGCCTCAGCATTTATTTTATTACCGAAAGGAACACCACCAAAAAATGGCTGGCCGATACTGGCTTGGGCGCATGGTACGACAGGAGTAGCCGATACTTGTGCACCTTCGGGTGATTATGCCAGTGGACCAGTTCATTCATATCAGGAAGTTGCTTCAAAAGCGTTAGATGGTTGGCTTGCACGAGGCTATGCAGTAGTCGCACCTGATTATCAAGGTCTGGGCACTTTAGGCGCACATCCCTATATGAATGCAAAGAGCCAACTGCATACAGTAGTAGATGCAGTGCGGGCGTTACATATGCTTAAGCCAAAAGATTTTAATCAACAGTGGTTGGTGATGGGACATAGCCAAGGCGGTGCTGCTGCTATTACCGTGGCGGCTTATGGTCAAAAAGATGCTCCTGAACTCGATCTAAAAGGAGCGATTGCTCTTGCGCCAGGCGGCTATCAATATGAAGGCATTGCAGAATATGTGCAGAGTAATCCAAACCCAGAACCAAGTGTGGCAGCATTTTTCCCAATTGTGTTATTGGGAGCGCAAGCAGCAGAACCAAGCATTGTTCCTGAAAACTTAGTCAGTGCAGAAATGAACACAGTGCTGACTCAAGCACGTAGCCGCTGTTTATCTGAACTTCAATCTGATTTGAAGAAATCTCCTTCTAGCATATTTCGACCTAATGCAGATTTAAAACCTCTTTTGTCTTATTTAAAACAGCAGTCTATTGAAAATATGGTGCCGACTGTACCGTTAACGATTGTTCAGGGTTCTAAAGATCATTTAGTTGACCCTAGAGGAACATATGCTTATTACCAACAGCTATGTAAATTAAAAAAACCAACAATTTATCAAACGATTGATGGTGGAGATCATCGCGATGCACTACGTCAGAGTAATACTTTTGCCACTGACTTTTTAAATGCAATAGAGAAAAAACAGGCGAAATCTTATTGTTCAAATTTTAAATAAATAGGTTTAAATGCTACAAAAAAGCCGACTTTTCATAAGTCGGCTTTTTATATTTGAAGAAAGATGATTTTAAGTCATGTTATAGAGTCTTTCTTTTGGAAACACTGCGGTAAAGGTTGATCCTTCATTTTCTTTAGATTGCACGTCTAAATAGGCGCCGTGTTGCATGAGTACGTGTTTTACAATCGCCAAGCCTAAACCTGTTCCACCAGTTTGACGACTACGGTCGCTGTCTACACGGTAGAAGCGTTCAGTCAGACGTGGTAAATGTTTAGGGTTAATGCCGATACCGGTATCTTGTACGCTAAAGTAAGCATGCTCACCGTCATCGTGCCAGCCAATGGTAATGGTTCCGCCTTTTGGTGTGTACTTAATGGCATTAGTAATTAAATTACTAAATGCGCTGGCAATTTCCATGTCTGAACCGATGAGGTCACAGTGGCTATCAATATGTAAATTGAGTGTATGCCCATAATCGGCATTGTAGGCCTGAGCATCATCAAATAATTGATTCATTAAGCTCGGCATTTCAATAATCTGATTTTTTGCGATTTTCTTATTATTTTCTAAATTTGATAACAGTAGTAAATCATTAACCAACGCATTCATACGTTTGGTTTGAGATTGCATCTGATCAAATGCACGTTTCCAGCGCGGGTTAATATCTTCTTGGTCGGTAAATGTTTCGATATAGCCACTGAGTACAGTTAAGGGCGTACGAAGTTCATGCGAAATATTATCGACGAAGTCTTTACGCATTTGCTCAAGGTTGTGCATACGCGTTACGTCGTAAGCTACGAGTAAGCGACTTTCTCCACCGAACCGTGTGAGTTTGACCTGCACATAACGGTCATCATCAAAATTGGAATGCAGCTTAATCCCATCAGGTGCCTGATCAATATTGTTAAAATATTCAATAAAAGTTGGCTGGCGCAAAATGGTTAATAAGTTACGACCACGGTCAAGTGGACTAATTCCTAGTAAACGCTCTGCGGCTGGGTTCCACCATTCAATTTGATGTTGATCATCAATCAAGACTACCGCTTCGGCAAGTGCAACTAATGAAGATTGAGCGCGGTCAATAAGTCCTACCATTTCCGCTTGAACAATACGTTCTTGGCGCTGGGCACGATAAACGTTAAATAATAATGCCCCCCAAATTCCGTTGAGGTTCGGAGGGACATCGTATGGATTATTGGCAATCCAGTCATTGACCAAATATAAAGAACGCAACTGAAGTGTAAAAAACACCACAAAGGCAATAAAAATACAGCTCCAGAAATACCCAATTCCTAAACCGACTAAACCTGCAATAATCAGGAAAAATAATAAAAGTCGTAAATCTTGTTTAGCAAACGTCCATAAACTACTGTAGCGGGAAAGCTTTTGTTCACGTACCTGTTCGGGGACGGGGTAGGGTTCATACATAAATTTTGGTTAACCTGCGGCTAAATCTGCACGTGTTGAGAAACGATAACCTGTACCACGTACAGTCTGAACAAATCGATCTACACCAAAAGGTTCTAAGACTTTACGCAAACGACGGATATGCACATCGATAGTACGGTCTTCGATGTATACATTACCGCCCCACACTTGATCGAGCAACTGCGCACGTGTATAGGCACGTTCCGGATGGGTCATAAAAAATGCAAGCAGACGGTATTCTGTTGGTCCCATATCTAAAATACTGTTACCAAAGCTTACGCGTTGGCTTACAGGATCAAGAATTAAACCATTGGCATCAATTGTTTTTTCACCGCTTAATGCATTTGCACGGCGTAAAACAGCTTTAATACGAGAAACCAGTTCACGTGTTGAAAATGGTTTGGTCATATAGTCATCTGCACCAGCATCTAGACCTTGTACTTTGTGGTCTTCTTCACCGCGAGCGGTCAACATAATGACAGGAATTTCTGCTAGATTTTCATCACGTTTTAAACGGCGACATAAGTCGACCCCACTTACGCCCCCGGGTAACATCCAATCGAGCAAGATAAGCGCCGGACGTTGGTCGACGATAATTTGATGAGCCTGTTTGGCATCTTCTGCCTGTAAACACTGAAAGCCTGCCATGTCCAAAGAGGTATGGATCATTTCGCGGATAGGAAGCTCATCATCGACAATTAAAATATAGTCATCTTTCACAGCGTAATACCTTGTAGATTTTAACGGTGAACCGTTTTGTAGTTATGACAGGCTTATTACAAAGATTAATTATGACAATTTCATTGCAGAAAAGTCTATAAAATCGAATTTAGCAATAATTTGTGACAAAAATACGGCAAGCACATGACCAAATGATGACAGGGCGGTATAAATTTTCTTAAAACCATTCAGTGTGTTACAAGCTTATCTCAAACGAGGTTTTTAAAATAAAAACAGTGTCAAAAAACTTTAATATTATTTTGAAACTTTCGCGAGCAAAGCTAAAAAAACGATACGGCAGGCCGCTAAAACTTGCTCTAGAGACTGCTTAAACCCGCCCATCACCCATCGAACGGCAATTTGCGTCACGTATCCATTTAAACCAGTAGCGATTAATGAGAGTTCATTTTCGTTATGCTGGATTTGCGGCATGGTTAGCATCACAAAAGCTTGAATCATACGATCAAACTGGGCGAGAGTTTCCTGAATGGTGGCTTGATTATGTAATTCTTGGACCAAAATTGCATCGACATACACAATACGAGCCAAACGAGGGTCGTCTTTTAAAGTACTCAGTAGAGCACGTAAACCAGCATCGACCATTTGCTCAGGGTCTGGAGCCGCTTTAATGACGGCTTGCATCAAGTTTTGCTGTAATTCTTCAATCATTTTTAAAAAGATAGTCTGGAATAAATCTTCACTCTTTTTAAATGATTCATAAAAATAACGTTCGGTGAGTTTTGCTTCTTGGCAGACATCTTTTACCGTCACGGAAAAAAAGCCAAGGGTTCCATAAGTTGCAATACCGGCTTCAATGAGTTTTTCGCGGCGTGCCTCTTTGCGCTCAGACAGAGATAACCCTTTGAACTGACGTTCTTTACTCACAGTTTTTGTTTTCTTTTTACTGGTTGAGTCGTTTGTCGCCATAAATAAATGGTTTCCTAATTTATCGGTTTTTCGGCAAATATGAGCCCTATGATAAAGCCGTCAGCAGAATTGTGCCAATCTATCTGAAATTACAGTGTACTATATTGACAATGTGTATTGTCAAAATTATATTGAAAGAGTCTAAATTGCACATGCAATGAACCAGTTGTGCAAATCGAAAAACAAAGGATGGACAATGAAAAATTTTAAAAACAAAGTCGCTGCAATTACGGGTGCGGGTTCTGGCATTGGGCAACAATTAGCAATTCTTCTGGCAAAGCAGGGCTGCCATCTTTCATTAAGTGACATTAATGAAAAGGGCTTAGAGAAAACTGTTGAGCTATTAAAACCGTACAGTAACATTACTGTAACAACCAAGAAGTTAGACGTTTCTGACCGCGAGGCAGTAAAGCAGTGGGCACAGGAAACTGTTCAAGATCATGGCTGTGTTAACCTGATTTTTAACAATGCTGGTGTAGCTTTAGGCTCAACTGTAGAAGGCGCGACTTACGAAGATTTAGAGTGGATTGTGGGAATTAACTTCTGGGGCGTGGTTTACGGTACTAAAGAATTCTTACCGTTCATTAAGCAAACACAAGATGGCCATATTATTAATATTTCCAGCTTATTTGGTTTAACGGCTCAGCCAACCCAGTCTGGCTATAATGCAACTAAATTTGCGGTACGCGGTTTTACTGAGTCATTGCGTCAAGAATTAGATATTGAAAAATGCGGCGTAAGTTCGCTATGTGTACATCCGGGTGGTATTCGTACTAATATCGCTAAAGCTGCAAAAATGAGTGATAGCTTGAGTAGCTTGGGTATGGACCCAACTAAATCGATTCAAAACTTTGACAAGTTATTGCGTACCCCACCAGAGGAAGCAGCTCGTCAAATTTTGGATGCAGTTTTGAAAAATAAACGCCGTTTACTCATCGGTAGCGATGCAAAAATTCTGGATGCATTCCAGCGTTTATTCCCAACGGGATATCAACGTGCTTCAACCATTGTAACCAAATGGATGAAATAAGGTTTAAAAGAAAAAAGCCATCAATTGATGGCTTTTTTATAAGGTTTAATGCATTCTAAATAAGAACTTTGATCTTCTTTTTCTTCCAGATAAATTGATAATACAAGCCTTGAATAATACATAAACTGACAAATGCCAAGGCATAGGCGACCCAAATGCCTTTAAGTCCCCACATCGAACTAAACCAGTAAGCACATGGCATTTCAATAAATAAAATGGCAGAGATGTTAATCAGCATCGGTACGGTTACAGTCCCACTGGCACGCATAATTGATGCAAAAATGGCACCTGCACCAAAGAATAAAATTGCCCAAAGTACAATAAATAAAAGCTGTTGCCCTAACACCACCACAGTTGGATCTGTGATGAATAAAGCCATCAAATATTTTGAAAATAGATAGCCGAGTGCAATTAAGGCACCTGTAAACAAAAAGTTCATACCTAAAGCGGTGCGTGTAACACGTGCAAGTAGGTCCGACTTACCTGCACCAATCGCTTGTGCTGCAAAGATTGAGGCCGCGATAGAGATCGAAATCGCTGGAAATTGAATATAGTTGAGTACCTGATTCACGGCACCATACGCAGCTGTGGCATGAGCTCCGAAACGGTTCACTAAACCCACAATGACTAAACCGGCCATTGAAGTGGTAATCATTTGAATACCGGTTGGAACACCTAGGCGTAAAATGATTTTACTTAATTCCGAATTATGACGAATATGTTGCAAAAGCTGACGGTTCGGCCGAAGTGGATGCTTTTTCTTGTTTAGATAAATTGCAAGAAAAATGAGAATAGCTACATAGCCAGTAATGGTCGCAATTGCCGGAGCAATAATTCCTAAAGCGGGTAAACCAAAATAACCTTTAAGCAATATCGGGGTAATGACCAAACCAATCACACTGGTTAAAGCCAGTGCAAGTAAAGGAGTAGTACTGTCTCCTACACCGCGTAAAATTGAGGTATAGATAATATAAACAAAGAGAAGAGGACTACCTGCCAACATCCATTGCACATAAGGCAAAGAGAGGTGCATCACCTTCGGATCCGTACCTAAAAGTTCTAAAATATCATGGGCAAAAAACACACCAATGATTGCGGTAATGATACCGCCAATGATGGTCATAAACAGAGTAGAGCCCACCACACTTTGAACTTTTTCAATATTCTGCGCGCCCCATGCCTGCCCCACTAAAACAGTAGTACCCGTTGAAATGCCGATAATAAACGCAAGCAGTAAAAACAAAATGGGGAAAAAAACCGAGACGGCAGCAATCGCATCGACCCCCATCATTTGTCCAACAAAGATGGTGTTAATGGTACCGGACAGGTTTTGCAAGATATTGGTTGCAATCAGGGGCAATAAGAAAACAAAAAATGTTTTCCAAAGATTTTGCTGATGAATTAAAGACTGTCTTGGTGGCATGTATTCTCCATCGCCCATCTCTTTGATGAGCGGGTCGGATATTCAACTTAGCATAGTTGTGTGGAATTTCTTGTAGTATTTTTACTATGCTAAGTGACTAAATTTATTAACATTGATTCAGAATTTCTCCTGCTTTTTGCAGTGTTTCATCATTTTTTGCAAAGCAGAACCGTATTAGGCGTAAAGACTCTGGGGCTTGTTGGTAAAACACCGAAACAGGAATAGCCACAATCTTATGTTGCTCGGCAAGAAACTGGCACATTTCCACATCGTTTAAGTCAGGTCTAATCTGGCTGTAATCAAGGTTTTGGAAATAAGTTCCTTGCGATGGTTTAAGCAAAAAACGGCTATTGTGAATCGCCTGATTAAATCGGTCTCGTTTAGTCTGATAAAACTGTGAAAGTTCCTGAATATGTTCTGGGTGTTGCTGCATATATTGTGCAAGCGCAATCTGACAAGGTGTTGTGCCACAGAAATTAACATATTGATAAATCTGGCGGAACAAACGCATTAAATCAGGTGAAGCAACGCAGTAACCGGTTTTCCAGCCTGTGACATGGAAGGTTTTTCCAAAAGAACCAATCACAAAACTACGTTCTCTAAGCTCAGGGAAATGCAATGCGCTAAAGTGCTGTTGACCATCAAAAACTAAGTGTTCGTAGACTTCATCAGATAGAACTACAATATTTTTATCCTGAATTAGTGCGATCAGTTCTAACCAGTCTTGTTTGGACCAGATTGTACCTGTTGGATTGTGGGGAGTATTTACCACAATCATACGGGTTTTATCGTTAATTCGATCTTTAACTTGTTGCCAGTTCACCTTAAAGTCAGGTGCTTGCAAGGCAATATGTACTGCTTTACCACCTGCTAACTCGACAGAAGGTCCATAGCTGTCATAACTCGGGTCAAAAATAATGACTTCATCACCTGTGTTGATGCAGGCTTGTATGGCACAGAAAATTGCTATGGTTGCACCCGGCGTAATCGTGATTTGAGTTACAGGATCAAGTTGAAGTTGGTCACGCTGTTGAAATTGTAAAGCGAGCTGTTCACGCAGTGCGAGAATGCCATCACCAGGTGGATACTGATTGTGTCCAGCCAAAGTTGCCTGAGATAGGGCTTCGAGCAAAGCAGGGGGTGCAGGAAAATCCGGGAAACCCTGTGAAAGGTTAAGTGCACCCAAGCGCTGTGCCATTGCCGTCATCGTACTAAAAATAGTCACCCCTTGTGCGGGAAATTTGGACTGAAGCTGTAGCATATTGTTCTCTTAAAGAAATTATTAACGTTATAAAATTGATTCAATCGCTGCTCGTATTACACCTAGAGTTAAGCCGATAAATGCACCTACTACAACGCCATTCACACGAATCATGTGTAGGTCGCCACCGACTTCGTTTTCAATTTTTCCAATCATTTCACGTGAGTCCCACTCATGAATGCGCTCACTCACATAGCGTATGATTTTATGGCTATATTGGTCCGTAAAGTTCATCGCAAGTCCTGTCATTTCTTTGTTGAGAACTTCACGTACTTTTACATTTTGGACAAGGTTTTCACCCAACTGCTGAATGGCAGCTCTGAGGTTCATTGCAATACCAGAGTCTTCTTTCATTAAATCTTCTTTAATGGCATCACATAAAATAGTGACAGCACCACTAATGAAATTTAGTACTTGAGGACTATCTAGCAACGCATCTTTGCCACTATTTAGACGTTGGCTGGCAATACTCTCAGGGTTTGCCAACTCCAGCATGAGCGAGTGGGCAATAGTTTCAATTTCCTGTCGCCATGGGTGTTCATGGTCAGCCAGCATTGATTCTACTTTTTCAACCAGTGAATCAATGGTGCGCTGCTGAACATCAATACCGATCCAGCTTGCACCTTTTGCAAGAGACCAGACACCCAGCGCTTTAAACATTTTTCTTGTCAATTCGCGAGTTTTATCTGGATTTTGTACCACCCACTCATGCGCGATATCGAGGCCACGTTGCAGTACATCTTGGTGGAAGTCATTTTCCAATACTGCACGCAGCATTTCACTCGCAAGTTTATTGACTTGAGTGTTACGCACCCATTGCACACTGTTGTTTTGCACGAAATTGGCAATTTGTTCTTGGCTAACAAATTCAAAAACTTTAGGTACAGTTTGCTGAATGAGTTGTACCACTTGCGTATTGTTTTGTGGACTGGCAAGCCATTGGCCAATGGCAAGACTTAAATCGGTTTTTTCTAGGCTTCGTTCGACCACCTGAGGCGACAGGAAGTTTTCCTGCACAAATCGACCCATTGATTCAGCAATACGTGCCTTATTACGTGGAATAATTTCGGTATGATCACGTAAAAACTTAGGGATAGGAAGCTTACCAAATGGGTTTCGAAACAGAACGGTAATCGCATACCAATCTGCTAGTCCACCCACTACACCAGCTTCCGCACCTAGCATTAAAATATGAATTAAGTCTGTGTACTCTGGCAGAAAGCGATTGGCGATCAATAACCCAATCCACAGCACCACCACAATAATAAGTGCCATCGTAGCGAAATATTTGCTGCGCTTCAGATTGGGTGCATGGTGTACTTCTTCTGCCATATTCATACGGTCATCCTATTCATTTTTGTTTTACTGGCGGCTCAGGTGGCGGCAACAATTCTCCTGTCGGGCTTAAACCATATTTTTGTCCGATAGATTTGAGAATTAACGTTGCATCAAAGGCATCTTGAGGAGCCTGCTTTTGATCCCGATAACATTCAATAGTATACGACACTTGAACAGGGTCGATATTGACCACTTGTGGGAAATCATAGAACGGATCATGCCAGAAACCCGGATAGCGGCGGTAGTAACCATACGGGTAAAAGCTTGGTGCAGATGGGTAAACTACAGCTTGACGCGGTGGCTTTTGGCTTTGATTACTTGGGTCGTTCAGCACTTTAAAAAAGCGGAAACCTTTTTGTACTGTAGTCTGTGCTGATTTCACCAAAGTGATTTCTTCGGCTGCTCCATAGCTCATGTTTGGATCAGCCTGAAAGCTGATTCGAAACGTTTGAGCATTTAAGGGATAGGCCGAAAACTGGCCAAGCTGATCGAAAGTTTTTGGTTTGCTGGGTACAGTTGAACAAGCACTTAAAGTTATGGCAGTGCCTAAAGCTAAACAAAGAGAGAGATATTTCATGGTGAACTCCCAGCTGAGCATAAAAGAATGGATGCGTCAGCATTAAAAATAGAGAAGTCTTAAAAACTACTGTTCGGTTCTAATAAAAATTCGGTTTCCTCTGGTGTTGAGACACGTCCAAGGATGGCATTGCGATGAGGATAACGTCCAAAGCGATCTATAATCACTTTATGTTTTTTCTCAAAGCTTAAATTAATTTCATTGCCGAGGCGTTGAAATAATTTTAAAGCAAACTCATGAATCAACTTTGATTCACTATGCATAAATGGCATGTACAAAAACGAGCGCTGTTCTGGGTTAAGTTGTGCATCGAGTTGCAAGCTAATTGCTTCTTGTGACAAGGCTAAAGCAAGGCCGTCATAAGCAAAAGATTCGGGTTGATCACGATAAATGTTGCGAGAAAACTGATCTAGCACAATAATCTCTGCAAGACGACCTTCTGGTGTTTTCCGCCAAGACCAAAGTTCTGCTCGAGTTGCCTGTCGATGAACGTCTGCAAATTGATCACGAATTTTTGCGTCAAAATCCTCACTTTTTGCAAACCAGAGTGAACGGTGTTCAGGTGAAAACCAGAAGTTTAAAATGTCTTGATCGTTCATGATATTGACAACTCTTTAGCAATTATTCTTCAATAAAATCACAATTCTTTCGTGTCTTAAATAACAAGATTGTGATAAAAATTGCCAAACTGAAATGATGTGATCATATCAATAGCCGTATCATGTCACGATTTTGTATATAGTGATCTTTTATAAGCGAGCAAATGCATGAGTCAACCCACTACACCATCTCAATCAGTTATTCCTGCTTGGGTGGATTCGTCGCTACTACAAGGCATGTTACGTGGAATAGAACGTGAAAGCCTACGTATGCAAAGTAATGGGTTCTTATCACAAGAGTTACATCCAAAGGCATTAGGTTCAGCCTTAACACATCCGAAAATCACCACAGATTATTCTGAAGCGTTGATGGAGTTTATTACTTCACCACAGCCAACCATTGGTGATGCCTTGCATGAGCTCACCGATATTCATGCGGTTGTGCACCGTCATTTAGAAAATGGTGAAAAACTCTGGCCGTTGTCTATGCCATGTATGCTAGATGACAATGAAGAACGTATTCGTCTAGCTCAATATGGCACTTCTAATATTGGCCGTTTCAAGACGCTTTATCGCCGTGGTTTAGGTATTCGTTATGGTCGCCGTATGCAGACGATTTCGGGCGTACACTATAATTTATCTTTCCCTGATTCTCTTTTTTCTGCCTTGCAGGCACATGAAACTGACGAAAAATTAAAAGCACTTAGTCTGCAAGATTATCGTAGTCATCGCTATTTTGGTCTGATTCGTAACTTTATTCGTTTAACGCCACTGGTTATGTTTTTGGTGGGTGCGAGTCCATCGGTTTGCCGTTGTTTTCTGACGGGTCATGAACATCATTTGTTGCCTTTAATCAAAGGGTCATATTATTTACCGTATGCTACAGCTCTGCGTATGGGACGTTTAGGCTACCAAAACTCGGCACAAAAAAGTTTAGGCATTCACTATAACAACTTAACTGGTTATTTGGATGGTTTACAAAAAGCAGTACATTCTCCATATCCGCCATTTAGCCGTTTAGGGTTAAATGATGCCTCTGGTGAACCATTGCAAATTAATGATCATGTTTTACAAATCGAGAATGAATATTACAGTCTCGTGCGTCCAAAACAAGTTCCTCAAGCGGGTGAAACACCATCTCAGGCCTTGAAAAATCGAGGAGTGGGTTATGTTGAACTTCGTGCAGTGGATGTAAATCCATATTCGGCAATTGGCGTCAATGAAACAACAGCAGGTTTCCTTGAGGCATTAGCGCTTTATTGTTTATTAAGCGATAGTCCTGAACTGTTATGCCCTGAGCAAGATTTGATTGAGAAAAACCAGACAGAAGTGGTTAACCGTGGCCGAGCACCAAACGCAACCATTACTGATTTAAACGGGTCTTACCATATTGAAGATTGGGCACGTCAGCATATTTCTAAAATGCAGGATTGTGCTCGCTTACTCGATCAGACCTATGCCACAGATCTATACAGCTCGGCTTTGGCTGTGATGCAAGAACGTATTGATGAAGTAGATGAAACATTATCTGCTCATGTGATTGATGACACATTAAAGCATGGTGGAACCTGGAGCTTTGGTAGTCATATGGCACAGTTACATGCTGAAACTTATGAAAAGCATGAGATTAGTGCAGAGACTTTGCAATATTTTGAACAATTGGCTGTGCAATCTTTACAGCAGCAAGAACAACTTGAGCAAGATAGTCAGATCAGTTTTGATCAATATCTTGAACAATATAGATAAAAACGAGGTTTTACATGCGATTAAGTTACCGTTTGGTGAGTGGACTGCTTGTTCTGGCAAGCATTGTCGGCATGTCTTTTGCGTTGTATTTAGAACATGTAAAAGGGTTGGAGCCATGTCCGCTCTGTATTTTTCAACGTGTTGGCTTAATGGCAATGGGTTTTGTGGCTCTTATTGCGTTTTTGCATAACCCGGTTTCCAATACGATTAAACGCTTTTATGCATTTTTGGCAGGTATTGCAATTTTATGGTCAGTGGGGGTGGCGGGCCGACATGTTTGGCTACAGCATTTACCACCAGATCAAGTGCCAAGCTGTGGTCCGGGTTTAAATTACCTCATTGATGCTTTACCAATGAAAACCGTTTTACAAGAAGTACTTTCTGGCTCAGGTGAGTGTGCGGCAATTGACTGGACTTTTTTAGGTCAGTCTTTACCAGTTTGGTCATTGGCCTATTTCCTTTTACTGTTATTGGTTTGTTTATGGCAGTTATTCCGTTTTTATCCAGTGTTTAAGACGGCTAAAAAGTAAGTTTAAAGTAATTAAAAAAGCTCAACTTAAGTTGGGCTTTTTTTATAACTTTCGAATAAGTGAAAATATAAAAAAATTGATAGAAATAACGCATAATTTTGTAGACAGATAGTTCTGTTTTTTATAAAGTGCAGCCGTTTATATATCCTTATGATTATAAAAAAATGCTTTTTAATATATTTAGTGTCTTGGAAAAAATAGGGCTAAATGCTCAGAAACGTGCTATCCACGTACAATTTTCTAATGAACTACTCAATCCTCAAGTATTCTTACAACGTGTAGAAGGCCAACATCAGCTAAATGGTGGCCTAATGGCAGAATTGATCTGCCTTTCAACCAATGCCCAAATTGCATTGAAGCAATTTATTGGTGTTCAAGTCGCTGTTGATCAGGTCACTGATTCGGGGCAATTGTTCCGAACTACAGGTATTGTGACTGAGGCCAGTTATGGACAAAGTGATGGCGCTTTAACGCTTTATAAGCTGACTATAGAAGATGCGACAAATTTATGGCACAAACGCCGTAATAGTCGTGTTTTTATGAATAAAAGTATCGTAGAAATTACCGAAGTTCTATTTAAAGAATGGCAAGAAAAAAGTCCACTGTTTGCTGCGAGTTTAAGTCTTGATTTGGGTGGGTTAAGTCAAAACTATGATATTCGTCCGTTCACTATGCAGCACAATGAGTCTGACTATGACTTTCTCACACGTTTGTGGCGAAGTGAGGGGGTTAGTTGGCTCATTGATGAATCAGAGCTTTTTGTCCCTCATTTTACTGCACCAATACAAGCTCAAAAACTAAAATTAATTGATGACAATAACCAATACCAAGCTTTAGCGCGTCGTAGTATTCGCTATCACAGAAGTAGCGCAACCGAATATCAAGATAGTATTACAGGCTTTGTTGCAGTGCGAAGTCTGCAACCGACTGCCGTACATGTACAGCGTTGGCAGCCCGATGCGTTAGCGCAAGAAGAGGGTAATGGTTCAGTTGTTACTACCCATACACACTCAGATAACTTTGATTCGGCTACTTTAAGTCTTGAGCAAGCATGGCACGTAAGCCCCGCCTGGATGCAAGATTTAAAAGGAGAAGATCAGGCAACCGCTTCAAGCAGTAGCCAATTAGAAAAATTAAATCAGCACTTCACTGACATGCATGCGAGTCGGGCCAAATACTTTAAAGCCTACAGTAGTGTGCGCGATACCCAAGTCGGCTATTGGTTTAATCTACGCGAACACCCTGAAATTGATCAGCATGAAGGAGCAGATCAAGAGTTCCTAATCATTGCCAAAAATTTCTATAACCAAAATAATTTACCTAAAGATTTACATCAGCAAGTTAGCCAGTTATTAACCCAAAGTCGTTGGGATCAACATGGTTACGATGATATCGAACGTCAAAGTAATGAGCTGACGTTAATACGCCGTCAAATCAAAACGGCACCTGAATACAATCCGGAACAGCATCGACCAATTGCTTACCCACAAAGAGCGAAAGTCGTGGGACCTGAGGGAGAAACTATTCATGTCGATGAATGGGGACGCATTAAAGTACGTTTTCTATTTACTCGTAGTGATGATCATGGCCATGATGGTGGCGCAGGTAGTAATGACAATGATACCGACTCGGCTTGGGTGGATGTACTGACTCCTTGGGCAGGAGAAGGTTATGGTGCACGTTTCTTACCACGTATTGGTGAAGTGGTGGTCATTGACTTCTTTGATGGCAATATCGACCGTCCATTTGTGACGGGCCGAATCCATGAAGCACAGCGTTCGCCAACTAAATTCGATGTAAAAGGGCAGCTTCCTGATACTAAAAAGCTAAGTGGCATACGCAGTCAGGAGGTTAATGGCAGCGGGTTTAATCAATTACGCTTTGATGACACAACTGGGCAGATCAGTACCCAACTACAAAGTAGTCATGCCGCAACACAGTTGAATTTAGGTAATTTAAGCCATCCTAAAGAACAAGCGACAAGCCAAGGCCGTGGTGAAGGCTTTGAGCTTAGAACAGACGCTTGGGGAGCTGTGCGGGCGGGTAAAGGCATGCTCATTAGTACCTATGCACAAGAGCAAGCGATTGCAGATCATTTAGAGGCCGCACAAGCACAATCCTTACTTTCACAAGGCTATGAAAGCATGAAAATGCTCAGTGAAGTTGCAGCCAAGCAACAAACTGATGCTTTGAACGTGATTAATCGCTTACCCAAATTCATCCAGTCGCTTGAGTTAAAAACCACAGGTCAGGCATTAAATAGTACGGTAAACCTATTCAAAGAAGGAATTAATAACGATCCTATCCATGCCCTAAAAGACTGCGGTGGCTTTATTCAAGACATCGGTGCACTAGGAGGAAACGCAAAAGGCGTTGTAGATGAATTTAATTCTTTCTTTAGCGATGCCAAAGATGCGGTAGAAAATTTAAAAGCATTCATCGAAAACGTTGAAGAACATGGCCCTGATATTGTTAAAGGAAAACTCGCAAGTATTAAAGACCGAATTCATAAAAATCCATTTGAAAGTATTCAAGAGGTCGGGAGAGTCTTAGCAAATGTCGAGACTAAAGACTTTGATTTGATGAGTACGTGCGGAACTTTTAGTAAAGGCAGTAAATTGGAAGTATCACCTTCTAAAGCATTGAGTTCTTTACAAGGCTTTATGGAGGGTTATACCCAAGGTTTAGAAAGCAGTTCCGATACTAAACAGCAAGAGCAAGGTAAGATCTTCAGACAAGCCCTTATGTTGTTAGCATCACCAAATGGTATTGCTTTGACGACGCCTGAAAATATTATTCTACAAGCTTCGCAAGATATTGCCGAAAGTGCCAGCGGTTCAATTAATTTAAGCGCACAGAAAAATATCATTGGGCATGCACAAGACAAAATTAGTTTGTTTGCTGCTCAAAAAGGTTTGCGTGCTTATGCAGCAAAAGGAAAGCTCGAACTACAAGCACAAGATGATGCTATTGAAGCAATTGCGAAGAAGGTCATTAAGCTCATTTCTACCGAAGAAAAAATCGAGCTTACGAGTCCAAAAGAAATTGTATTAACCGCAGGTGGGTCACAGCTCAAAATTAATGCCAATGGCGTATTTTCAACAACAGGTGGTAAGTTTGAAAGTAAAGCTGGGCAGCATTTGTTTACGGGTGGGGCCAAGGTTTCTTATGAGGTTCCTGAGTTGCCGAATACCCCAACTTTTAGTAACCGTTTAGATATTTATGATCTATTTTGGGAAAGTGATTTTAGCAAACTTAGCTATAAAGCGTTCATGCCAGAGACAAATTCATTTACTTCAGGGGCTGTAGATGAGCATGGGCGTACAGGAAAAATCAGTAGTGCTGATCCAACAAATGTTCAAGTTTTAATTGGTTCTGATGATGAATGGGGACTATTAATTGATAGCTTTGATGCAGATGATTTTTTAGAAGATCAGAGCATAAATGGTAGTAACTCTGAAATCGATAATAATACTGAAGATAGGGGCTGAAAAATGAATAAAAAATCATTAGTTACAATACAAATTTTAGATTTATTTGGCAGCCCAATTTCAAAAGCACAATATGTAGTAAAAAATCAGAGAACTGGAAAAGTTATTGCTGCGGGGCCAACAAACTCATCTGGATGTATTGTTGAAATCAGCCAAGATAAAGGAACTACTTTAGATGTATATATTAAAAGTATGTTTAAGGGTTCAATGGTTAAAGTACAAAGTTTTGTAATGTCTAAAGACCGAATGGTCGTAAAAATTACAAGTCCTAAAGTCCTTTTGGATTTAAAAACATTAACAAATCAAGGTAATAATGGGCAATATAAAAGAAAAACGCATATTGTTAAAAAGGGTGATACGCTTTTTGAAATAGCACAAAAAAATCATACGACTGTTCGAGCACTGGAACGTTTAAATAAAATAGACGATCCCAATAAGATCAGTGTTGGTCAAGTCATTAAATTACCAGTTCATATTCCTGCTTCTGGAAATCATTCACACCAAGACAAACCTAAGCACAAGCACTCAGCTCAATCTACAAATAAACCTACTGCTAGTAGTGCAAAAACTACCCCAGCTCCAGCAGCAAAAAGGCCAGCTAATCCTGCTTCTCAAACAAAACAAGAAAATGGGCTTCCAGAAAAAGCACATCAACTTTATGAAGATACTAAAAAAGCATTGAATGAAGCTGCAAGTTCAGTTTCTAAAATTTTGACTGTTGATGATCGTAGTCAAGATGGAGGTACTCCTAAAGCAAATACTACAAATATTTGTAAAACCAATCCTCAATGTATTTCCAGTGGTAAAAGTGAGTTAATCAGAGAAGTTAATATTCGCTTAGCAGGTTTTGGTGGAGCATTACCAACAGATGAATTTACAGAACTAACTGCAACATGTATTAAACAATTCCAACGGGATTATATGGGAGTTCCAGACACTGGAAAGATTTGTGGTTCTGTTTTAGCTGCCTTAGATAGATTCAGAGATGAATATGGAATAGCTTCTTACTTTGAATCAATGAAATGCCCTTGTGGGGAATGTTCGGGTTTTGGTCGTAGCAGAAGTGGTAATTTCAGATTTGAGATGTATAACAAAACTACGAGACAATACGTTGAGGTCTATCGAGATGCGAAAGAATATAATGGCATGCATAGAAGTTTGATCTGGGCACTTAAAGCAATGCTATTTTATTTTAAAAAAATGCCTAACTCAGCAGGATATAAAATTGTAAAAATTTCTTCAGGATATCGTTGTATCGATAATAATTGGAAAAATAGACGTCCAACGACTAATCATATGGGGTGTGCTTTAGATATTGTAGTTCATAATAAGAATAATCAAGTGGTTAGTATGAGCGAACTTGAGAATCAAGTAAGAATAAAATGGTTTGGTAAGTATTTAAATACTAGTCTAGGATGGTCACCAGATAAATTTGGTTTAGAACGTATCTCAGACGGTGCAAAAACATGGGTTCATTTAGATGTTCGTGAATTTAATAAAAAATATAAAATTGACAAGTTATTTAGCACTAGTAAAGATGGGTTAAATGGAGATTATCTAATAAATTTATTTAAAGCTGATGAGAAAGCTAATAAAATATTAGGATGTTCCGGAATAGTTGTTTCCCCAAATAAAAATCCTAATCTAAATGATAGTTCTTTAGAGGATCTGATTAGGCAGTTGGGGAGTGTTATCTCTCATGGTGAAGGTAATTATGAATCTTATAATACTGGAACAAAAAATGTTAAAGGTGATAAAGTTGGCTATTCATTTAAAAACCCTGGAAAAGGCACCGTAACAAGCAAAAGAATTCAGCAAATTATTGATAATGCAGAAGCAAAAGATGGTAATGATAAAAATCGTCTATTTGCAACAGGTAAATATCAGACGACCTACTATACTCTTCAGGAAGGGATTAAACAGGGATATTTTACTGGAAGTGAAGTATATGATGCAAATATGCAAGAACAGGTATTTCGAGAATTTCTAATTAGTAAACGAACAAAACTTTCTCAATTTGTGAGAAAGGGTATCGGTAGTTTAAGAGATGCCCAATATGATGCTGCTCAAGAATGGGCATCAGTAGCAGTACCAAAAGGCCTTCCTTTAAAAAATGGGAAGATATCCGATGGAAATAAATCTTATTATGAAAAACCTGGACAAAATTCTTCTTCTCCAGAGTCGACTAAAATGGTTTTAGAAATTTTAGAGAAAATTCATAGATTTCATAAAGATGGTAAATAGATTAAGTGGTGGAAAAATGAAAAATACGTCTGTTAGCTCAACTATGCTTATAGTTTTATCAATTTTAGGATGCTCAAGTAATACATCTATAGCTAAGGGTATCAATAAAATAGATGTCAAGGACTGCTCAATTGATTATGATGAGGTAGATTTTTGTTCCAAAGAAAGATTAAAAGATTATAATAATATTTTAAAAAACAAAGTATCAAATTTTGATAAAAACAAGTTTTTAATGAATTTTAAAGAAAAAAACTATTTATATTTTGCAGTTATTGATTTAGAAAAGCTTAAGGTTTTCACATTCCCAGCTTCATTAAGTGTAATGTCAAATATTAAACCTATAGAATTCTCATCTGATAGTAATTCATTTTGTTTAAATGGTAACTTTAATCAATATCAAAACTCTTATAGAGCAGTAAAAACTTGTTATACATATAATAATGGAAGTTTTGATTTTAAATCTAGAGTTGAATTAGATAAGGATATAAATAATTCTAATAATGTGATAAAAAAACTCAATTTACCAATTTCCTCAGATTTTTTCTCTAAATGTAGGGAGAAGAACTCAGCTAAGAAATGCACGCAACTTGAAAATTCTAATAATCGGGCTTACTCTTTCTCTGAATTAGAAAAAATATCTCCTGATTTTATAAATGTACTTAATGACACAAAAGTGGATTCGTTAAATGTAAATACATTTAGATTCCTACCTCAATTCAAAGATAGCTTTTATGCTATTGCTGAAAAATATATTGATACAGATGAAAGTTCTAGTTCTGAATTTTATTTAATAAAAATAAAACCTGATTTAAAAGTGGAAAAAATAGGAGATTACTACTCAATTGATAGTTCAGGCGTAATAAGTTATAGAGATAAAAATAGTAAAATTTTAAAGAAAAATTTAAGATAAGAATGGTCTTAAAAATTAGACTAATATATACTTTGATTGTACCCCAATAGATTTGGGGTACAGATAGAAATTTTTAATGAAAATTTTGAGAATATTAGTAATATTTTTTATTATTACATAAATATCAAAGTATTTTTCACAAGGAAGATATTCAAAGAGTAAATATTTCTCCTATTAGTTTCAAAAAATGTAAATAAAAAATGTTGCGATGTTTTTTATAATTTTTCTTGTAAAATAAGATATCAGCTTAGGTATAATTTATGAAATATAAATTATTTACATTTATTTTTCTATCCTTTTTCTTTAGTGTTACAAGTGCAAGTAACGATGAGAAATGTTTTGAAGACTCAAAAAGTTTAATCACAAACTTATATAAAAACTATCCTGTGGATGGAAATAAAATTATTGAGAGTGCTGATAGAAAAACTATTTCTAGGTTTTTTTCTAATCAATTAACAAATATGTTAGTAAAAGATTATGCTTGTAGAAGTAATTTAAATGGTGTATGCAATATAGATTTTAATATTTTAAGTAATGCACAAGATGATATAGGTAAATTTAGTATACTACAAGCTACAGATAATATTGTTACTGTTAAATTTAATACTCCTACACATGGTGAGTTTATTGATTTTTTGATAGAAAATAAAGGAAAATGTAAGCTTATTAAGAATATAAAATACGATAATAATAGTAATTTGATTAAGATTTTGCAGCAATAATATTTATTTCTATTTAGTGTATACTAGTGCAATATATAAATTATGGTTGGGTAAAACAAGAAACTTTAATATATTTGTGATGTTGTTGTAAATTTTTTATAAAATAGAAACTTGTCTGAATTTTGATTTTTATTGAAGGTACATATAGTGAGAAATAGTTTCACTAAGTTTTCTAATATTTTATTAGTCTCTAGTTTGAGTATCTATTCAAATGCTGCAGATTATAAACCACAACGGTTAGACGAGAAAACAATATATAGTAATAATGAGCATGATCTGAATGGTATATATTCAGATATAAAAAGCTATATCAGTGATAATAAGAATGAAGTTAAGTATCTGGTAGATACTCAACGTTGTTGGTTGAAAGATAGAAATTTAAAATGTAAATTTAATGGGAAAGAAGCAAGTAGTGAAAACTATAAATGTTTAAGTGATTTTAATAATTCTAAAATAAAAGATTTGAAAAAGTCATATTTGGACCTTGAAAGTTTAGAGGGAAACCTAATAAAACCATTTAAATACACAAATGGTATTGTGAAAGAGTTAGAAACAGGTAGATGTTATTGTAGTGAAAGTACAATTAACATTTTAAAAAATAAAATTTATATATATCAAGCTTGTGATCAAGGGTTAAAGGAGCCACGTATATATAATATTGTTGGTAAGAAAAAAGACGAATTTTCTATGGAATATCAAATTGATACGAATAATAATAAAGTTCCGGAATTTAATTTGGCATTCGTTACTAACGGTAAAAATGTTTGGAATATAGTTCCGAAAATCTTTAGAAAAGAAGATTTAATAAATTTAAATTTTGCAATTAATTATACAACTGATGTGAATATAAAAAACAAGAAAAATGATTGTTATGATGATAAAGAATAACCATGAATTTTTAAAATTTTGATTATATTTTATAATAATATCATTTTGAAAGATGATATTATTATAAAAGAGATCATTCAAAGTAAATAATGAGCTTAGCTTAAATGAATAAATATCTTAAATTTATAGTTTTTACCGCTTTCATGATTGGTCCTATAGTATCTTCATATGCTGTCTTTGGTTTTATTCAAGATAAGGATGGGTACGTTAATGTACGAGGAAATTCAAGTTTAAATTCTAAAGTTACGACCAAATTAAATAATAATGAAATTGTTTCTTGTGTGATGGATGAAGGGACAAATAATTTTTGTTTAGTTAATGCAAGCAATGGTGTAACTGGATTTATCTATAAAAATAGAATAAATAATTTTAGTGGTTACACTTCTATTAAGCTATCTCAATATTCTAGAGAAAAAGCTGTTTATAATGATAAAAACATAATAGTAGAAGTGTATGCAAAAAAAGCTATTTTAGATCCTAAACTTTATAAAAATTTTAAAGGTGAATATAAGTATTTTAATAATAAACCATTCTTTGGTACTGATGGTACTTTACCTAATAATGATTTTTTACAACTTGATAAAATCATAATTAAGAATAAAGATAAGAAAATAGAAATTGGTAAAAAAGATATAGAGCAATACTTTTTTCCTAAAAATGGTATAGATGGTGACAAGAACGAGCTTGGTGATTTTAAAATATATTATTTAAATAATAATATTTATATTTTAAATACTTTTAATAATGGTGGTGCAGCAGCTTACAATATTGTTTTAAATATAAAAAATGGAAAAGTAATTGCCAATAAAGCTTGGAAGGTTGAAATTTAAAAATATTTTCTTTCTTCTACAAAAGCTAATTAATTAAAAAAGCCCAACAAAAGTTGGGCTTTTTTACACCTCTAGAATCCCTTCCAAATCTTTGAGTGTATAGTTCCATTCATTAATTATGAGTTTGAATACGTTCTTGCACATAATCATGTACATGGGTAAACAACTAACAAGTATTTTTTTTAGAAAAATTGAATGGTGCTGAATTTAAGAATACTTTAAAATAAAAAACATTGCCTTATATGAGTTCGTAACTATAAGCATAAATAAATAATTGATTTAAATTCAATAATGTTATGTTAATAAATTGAGTGTATTAGATGTATAGAATTAAATTGTTTTTAATATTAGCTTTATTAATACCAAACCTTTCGCAGGCAAAAAATATTATTTTATATGATGATTCAAATAGTTTTATTTCTCAAGGGTATAAAAGTATTAATAAACTTGGCCAATCTGTAAGAATAGATAAAGATTATGAAATTCTAGCTAAAGAAAATTATTTGAATTCTAGTGATAAAGATACTCATTCTTATAGTATTCTTCTGAAGGAAGGGAATAGTTTATATACTTTGTATAATAATAAAATATATGGTTTGAATAAATATATTATTTCACTATATTTTTCAGATAATAATTTTATTGGTTTTGTGGAATATACAGAAAATGTATTAAGAGGTGATTTTTATATCATAAAGAAATTTTATATTTTTAATAAAAAGGCAAAAGAAATTGCTGTTGTTAAATTAATAAATACAAGTGTTTTACCAAATAGAAAAGGTCAATATGATTATAATTTTCTTGATCAAAACTATATAAAGAAAATTACTATGAATGATTCTTTAAATATTTATGCTATAAATTCTATATATGTTAAAAACAATCCTGCTGTCTGGGGAGTGATGTCAAAAGAATTTAAATCAGGCTATAAAGTTAATGATGGTTTTAAATTTAGATTAACAAAAGATAATAAAATTAAATGTGAGAATTTAAAAGGTTCAACTTTAGAATGCAATGAAGGTTTTATGCAAATTTATCAAATAAAATAGAGCTTTAGTTTTTGCTTAATTTTTAAACGTGTAATTATATTTAATTAAGAGTCAAATTAACCGGTAAAGATCACTTTTATAGGCACTTTTATTACTAAAAGTGCCTATACTATCTTCATTTAGTCGTTAGAAAGCTTATATAAACAATACTCATATCATAACTTTTAAACCCAATTTAATAGTTTTAAATTTTTGATTTTTATATGTTTAATCTTATTATTATCTCCATTAATTAAGTAGGAGAGTTTGGCACCCATCAAAATAGGCAAGTCATCTTCAATATCATCACTGTATGTCGCGAACCAAGGTTGTTTGATATCAAGTTTATTCAATCTTCTTACTTTTTCTTCAGACCTACAATGTATCCCACTTGTCCATCCTCCTAGTTTCTTTTGCAAAGGAGTACCAATAATTTGTACATCTAGATTGATAGACTCGAGTAAAACATTCGCTAACTTTTCTGGTGCAGCCGTGGCAATAAACACAATCCTTCCATGTGCTAAATGATCTTTAACTTCAGTTATACCTTGCTCAAACCAATATAATGAATCAGAAGTAATATCTTTGATATTATTGGAAAAAAATTTTAAAACTGTATTCTAATTCTTCTTCATTCACACCATACGTTGCAATCCATAAATATAATGAAGCACCTCTAGATTTATACTTCTTAAATTTCATAAGAGGTAAAGCAACTGGCGTAACAATGAATGCAGCGATAAATCTGAGAAGATTAGATTTCAATTTATCTGTTAACCATGCCTTTGTAGAATCACCCGAAAGTAATGTCCCATCCAAGTCAAAAACAACGATTTCCTTCATATATTTCTCTAAATTTAGTAATAGTGATAAGAATTAGTTTTTAAAAGAAACATTTTAATATTTACTTTATAAATTTATAAAATATTTTATTATAATTTTGTTATAGTTGTTTGATCTTATTATTTATAAGCTAATTTAATGAAAAAATATTTTACTATTATTATGTTTTTCATATCATCTCTAATATTATATTCTCAGAATTTATTTGCAAAGGATCAATGTAAGATTGACCAACAAGTAAAATTAAATATATTTAAGAAAAATGATTATAAATTTTATAATTATATATGTGAGTCTTCAGAAGATTCATATCTTAAAGGTTATTTTGGAGATCAAGAGAAGAAAATATTTGTTGGTGATTACTCTGATTTTGCAGCTAAAGAAAGTCCTAAACTTTTAGCTGTCGGTATCTATAAATCAACTAAAAGAAAACCTCCAATATTGATTACTATTAATTCAGCATATTACTGTTGTACTCCACAAATAGAAGGGAAGGTTTATCAAGTTAAGCTATATCAAATTAGTGAAAATAAGATATTAAATCTGAAAAATATAACAAATATATTAGGTAGTAATGCAGAGGGTTTTGAAGGAATTGCAGAAGGGAAAGTCTATTATAAATATAAAACTATATCTGAAATTAAAAAATGGTTAGATAAAAGTTATTGATGGGTTTATGACCTTGAAAAATATAAAATTTAAAAAAACCCAACATAAGTTGGGCTTTTTTTACGTCTCTACAATTCCTTCTAAATCTTCGAGTGTATAGTTCGGCATATCAATAATATGGGTTTGAATACCGTCTTGCACATAATCATTCACATGAGGATATAACCAGCGAGTAATCTGTTCGGCAACACTTGAGTGATACTGAATTTCAAAGTGATTTAAGCCATAAAACACCGCTTTATGTGAATCTGGAACTTTAAGCTGAAAACGTGGATTAGGATGTTCACCTAGTGCGCTTTTTACACTCACTAAGTAATCGCCAATCACGGTAAGCGCTTTATTACGCACCTTTTCAAACTCGAGTGTTCCTGCCACTAAAAAGGTATTGATATGGGAAGGTAGAGGAGCCGGAGCACGGTTGTCATCCATCATACCAATACGGGCATCCATGTATTCCCAGTCATCATCTCGAACACTACCATGGCGTAAGTCTAAAATCCCATTACTACGGATGTTAACCAGCTGACCAATTAGGCCAACAAATGGAAAAGCGCCTAGCCGATCTTGTAGCGCAAATCCAAAACGCTCAAGCACTGCACCGTGGTGGGGAGATCCAATACAGACGAGGTTTTCGACCATATGAATCCATTGGTACATATTTTGTTTACCGTAAAACAGTGCGCTACGGGAAACTAATCCACCCATGCTATGACCAATTAAATCAATGCTAGTAATTCTTGGATTACGCTGTACTAAATCTTCTAATAAATTTGAGAAACTGCGGCCATTGGCTGAAATACGGCGGCCTGTATTGTAATTTAAATACAGCATCGTGTTGTGATCACGCTGCGCTAACAAACGCTCGCCAATCCCGCCATAATGCGCATTTGACCAAGTAAGATGGTTCATGCACAAACCATGAACCAAAATTACAATACGGCCTGCAAGTTCGCCTTGTTGGATTGCACCGTAGTGGTCGTATAGAACCATTGGCAAGGCGAGGGGACTATGTTGTTTAAGTAGATAGTCTCCGAAAATACCATTTAACACTCCTACTAAAAAATGAAGGGTTGGTGTTAATGGCTTCTCATGAAGGGTTGGAAATTTTTCAATAATGCGACGTAATCCTGGTGCTAAAAAACAACTACCATATTTTTGTAAGGCACCATAAGAAAACTGATATGCCTTTTGGACAGAAGGCCGTTTTTGGAAATTTTTAGCATTTTGGGCACTAATACCAAAAGCATTTTTTAATACTTCAATATTAATGACTTGTATTAATTCATGTACACCATTTAAGCTGGTACTGAACAGTTGAGCTAAACCTTCTAGTACGTCGGCCTGACTAGGTGGCGTACGATCCCATTTACAATAAGTTTCATGTAACGGTGTTAAGCTCGGCATATCTTTTCCCCATTTACGTTATAACCGACGTTTTAAGCTGTACTTTTTATCAACGGCAGCTAACGTTTCCATCTTAGTAGTTTAAATAACACATGTTTTTAAAATACTGATGAATGGTAAGTTGAGTGGTTTTTCTTGTCTGACAATAGTGTTTTTATATACAAACTGAGAACAAAAATGTGAGTTTATTCTCAATTTAGAGGGAAAAATATATGAATATTATCTACCTCCATGGCTTTAATAGTAGCTCTTCTTCAATTAAAGGGCTCAGCCTTAAGCAGTATTGTAGCGAATTGGGCATAAATGTGCATTTGCCAGATTTAAATAGATCTCCGGAACAGGTAGTAGCACAGGTTTCAGAGCTGATTGAGTCTTTACAAGAGGTGGCTTTAGTCGGCAGTAGTCTTGGTGGATTTTTTGCGACATATTTTGTCGCGAAATATAATATTCCGGCTGTACTGATTAACCCTGCTATGCAACCATGGAAGCTGTTTGATGAGTTATTTCAAGTTGAAAGCATGCCTTATAAGGTGAACGATCAATGGTCAATTGATCATGTTCAGTTACGACAGTTAGAACAACTGGAACTGAAACAGCCTGAAAATGCTGACAAAATACTCGTCTTGTTGCAACAAGGCGACGAAATTTTGGATTATCGTCAAGCACAACGCTATTATAGTGCTGCAACACCATCCTCATTGATTTTGACGGATGCTCATGGCAATCATGCCATGGAAGATTTTGAAGAAAAATTACCCTTAGTGATCGAATTCTTTGCGCACACCATCAAATAAGGAAAACGTACAACGTGACACAATATACGGCTCAATCGCTTGAAGTTCTTTCCGGTTTAGACCCTGTTCGTCGTCGTCCGGGGATGTATACCGATACTTCTCGTCCTAACCATTTAGCCCAAGAAGTTATTGATAATGCTGTCGATGAAGCCTTAGCCGGTCATGCCGACAAAATCTGTGTCACGGTTTATAAAGATGGTTCGTTGTCGGTTGAAGATAATGGCCGTGGTATGCCAGTCGATATTCACCCTGAATATGGACAAAGTGGTATCGAAATCATTTTAACCAAGCTGCATGCTGGCGGTAAGTTTAGTACCGATAACTATCAGTTTTCAGGTGGTTTACATGGTGTGGGGATTTCGGTTGTAAACGCTTTATCTACACGTGTTGAAGTAGAAGTTCAGCGTCAGGGTAATTTATACCAGATGGCATTTGAGCAAGGTGAACCTGTTGCTCCTTTAGCGGTGTTAGAAGGTAAAGCACCTAAACGCGCGACAGGAACTACGGTACGTTTCTGGCCTGAAGCCAAATATTTTGATAGCCCAAAATTTGCTTTAAAAGCACTCAAACATAATTTAAAAGCCAAAGCTGTTTTAGCTGCTGGTTTAAAAATCACTTATATCGATCAAATTAACGATGAAAAAATCGAATGGCAATTTGAAAATGGCCTTGTCGATTATTTGATGGATGAATTGCAAGACCGTGAAATTCTACCAAACCCTGCATTTGTAAGCAGTGGGCAAGCAGACCGTGCGGCATGTGAATTTGCGATTTGCTGGAATGTAGAGGGTGGCGAACAGGTTCAAGAAAGTTATGTCAACCTGATTCCAACTGCACAAGGTGGTACTCATGTGAACGGTTTGCGTTCGGGAGTGACCGAAGCGCTACGTGAATTCTGTGAGTTACGTAATTTATTACCACGTAATCTTAAACTTTCGGCTGAAGATGTTTGGGATGGCGTGAACTATATTTTATCGCTTAAGTTCCAAGAACCACAGTTCTCTGGTCAAACCAAAGAGCGTCTTTCGAGTCGTGAAGCTGCCAATATTGTTTTAAATATTGCTAAAGATGCGTTTGCGCTCTGGCTCAACCAGCATGCTGAAATTGCCATGCAACTTGCTGAAATGGCAATTTCTAAAGCAGGGCGCCGTTTAAAAGCTGCGAAAAAAGTTGAGCGTAAAAAGATTGTTTCTGGCCCGGCTTTACCGGGTAAGCTGGCGGACTGCGTGGGCCAAACGCGTGAAGAAAGTGAACTCTTTATTGTTGAGGGTGACTCTGCGGGCGGTAGTGCCAAGCAGGCGCGTGATAAGAACTTTCAGGCCATCATGCCAATTCGTGGAAAAATCTTAAATACATGGGAAGTTTCTTCAGATGAAGTACTTGCTTCTCAGGAAGTTCACGACATTGCCATTGCAATTGGTGTAGACCCGGGTAGTGATGATTTATCTGAATTACGTTACGGCAAAATCTGTATTTTGGCCGATGCCGACTCGGATGGTTTACACATTGCGACTTTGCTTTGCGCTTTATTCGTTAAACATTTTCCAGCATTGGTTGAAGAAGGGCATTTGTATGTAGCAATGCCACCATTGTTCCGTATCGACATTGGTAAAGATGTCCATTACGCGCTAGATGATGAAGAGCTTGAAACCATTTTGAAAAATGTTAAAGGCAATAAGAATCCGCAAATTACCCGATTCAAAGGGTTGGGTGAGATGAACGCAATTCAACTACGTGAAACAACAATGGATCCGAACACCCGTCGTTTGGTGCAACTCGATCTAGATGATGCACATTTAACAGCAGGTTTACTCGACAAACTCCTTGCGAAAAAACGTGCAGCAGACCGTAAGCAGTGGCTTGAGCAAAAGGGTAACTTAGCTGATATCACTGTTTAATTAAAGTGTGCAGGATAATTTTTTATAAAATTATCCTGCACCTGACAACTCATATACTTTATTGAAAATAACTAATTTATGAGTAATTTTCTTAATTTTAGGCAATCCTTTATCTTTTGATAGCCATACTTCTAAAAAAGCTGTCTTATTCTGTTCTTTAAAGAACAAATGTTTTCCTTTGGCGGTTGTTTATCCCCTCTGCTGCTAACCATACACTTCATATAAATCATCGTTATGGTGTTTTAGTCATCTCAGTTTTTCCATGAATTTATGTAATTAATTTGCAAAACGTATTGGAACAGGATGAAAGGGAATTTAGTAATACTTTAGCTCTCTTTACATCTCATGTGGTGACTCATCGCTAATAGGCCCTTGATCCGAACTTGGCTAGATCTGGTATAGCCAAAGAATGATTAAAGCGTCTGCACACCATCTTTAAATATGAAAAGGAAAAAGCTATGGATCTCCAACTGAAAGGTAAAACAGCTATTGTAACTGCGGCAACAGCAGGCATCGGTCTAGCAATTGCGAAAACTCTGGCTAAAGAAGGAACTGATGTCATCATTACGGGCCGGACCCAAGACAAATTGGCGGCGGCGGTAGCCGAGATAGAAGCAAATGCTCCCTTGGGCAAAGTATGTGGTTTTTTAGCTGATCTTAGTACATCAGAGGGAGTTGAGACATTAATTTCACAACACCCTTACACTGATATTTTAGTAAATAACTTGGGATATTATGAAGCTAAACCATTTACTGAGATTACAGACGAAGACTGGTGGCATATGCTTAATGTGAATGTTATGTCAGGTGTACGCTTATCTCGTCACTACTTTCCAAAAATGTTAGAAAATAATTGGGGAAGAGTGATTTTTATGTCGAGTGAGGTAGGAGCATTCACTCCACCAGATATGGTGCATTATGGCGTAAGTAAATCTGCTCTATTGGCTGTATCACGTGGAATGGCCGAGTTAACAAAAGGCACAGGAGTGACGGTGAACAGCGTACTTCCTTCTGCCACACGTTCCGAAGGTATTATGGACTATTTACGTCAAACTGCTACTCGTCCCGACATGACAGATCAGCAGATTGAAGCACATTTTTTTGAGACATATCGTCCAAGCTCATTGATTGCAAGAATGATTGAAGCTGATGAAATCGCATCTATGGTTGCGTTGTTAGCAAGTCCCTTGGGATCAGCATCTAATGGCGCAGCAGTTCGTGTTGAAGGCGGAACCTTCCGTTCCATTCTGTAATACTCAAAGCTTAGGTTGGCGTTTGAAGCGCACGACTCTGTTCTTACGCGGCCATTGGCATTTTGATCACTAAATTAAAATAGACAGATTTGTCTATTTTAATTTAGACAGTAATTTTTATCGGATGGGGAAATTGAAAAATATCGCAATTTGCACCGCCTCCAATTTGATCCACTACTGCAAAATCACTCGGCGCTTCAAAGGTAAGCAAAGGATGATGCCAAGTACCTGCCCGATAATTGATACTTTGCTTACCATCCGAAACAAAAGCACATAGTTTTGAAATATCAGGAGTATTTTCGTCTAAAGCAGGGGCCACAATAATTAAAAATTTTTGTTGCTGTAATGGAATGAATGCTTGAGAGCCTTTCGGATGGCGCTCTAGCATTGAAATTTCCATAGGTAACACACTGGCCTTAATATTTCGGAAAATACTAATTCCTGCCTTTGCTTCGCCTTCAATTTCAGTTTCGACGAGCGCATGGTAGCGTTCGGTGTGTGCATCATTAATATGAAAAAAATCATGCCCGTCACAACAAATGACTTCTCCGAAGGGCTGAAAGTTCTCAATGGTTAAAGGCTGAATTTGAATATTCTTCATGATCATGACTTGGCAATTTTTCCCCATAAACGGACACGGCTAATACCACCATCCGGAATCATATTAATACGGATATGCGAGGCTTTTTCATGCTGTAAAATTTCATTCATATATTCATGAATATGGTCCATTTGCATAGGTTGGGCTTCAAGTAAGTAAGACCAAAACATACTTTGTGGAATCAGCTGTGCATCGGTTGCATTTTCAAGGTAGACAGCCTGAATAGAAACTTCAGCAGGAAAGTTACCTTTAAAATGCGCCGTATCAATTTCAATTTTTTCAATTTTTCCGCTTTTACCCAATGCAAGAATACACCAGTCATAACCTGGTGCACGGCGGCGTTTGGTTTCCCACCCATCGCCCATGTTGACGCCACGGCCTGGGTTAATCAAATTACGTGGATGTCCAAAGTGCGCATCGCTATAAGCAATTACACGACCGCCATTTTCTAAGGCCAATAAATCGAGAGTCTGCTCGTGGTCGGTCACCTGAATATGAACGTCACCATAAACGCGTAAACGGGCAACACCACCATCTGGGAAAATATTGAGGCGTATATGCGTGAAAATTGCATCATTATTGACCATAAAAATATGATGTTGACTCGGCCCTAGCTCGGTATTTTCTAAAATACTCTGCCACTTTGCCCCAGTAAGGTCATCATTTGGTGCATAACATGCCTCTAATGAGGCAGATGCAGGATAATTTCCTGTAAAAAACGTGGTGTCGATATCAAGTGCACTGATTTTTCCACTCACACCTAGTTTCACAATACACCAGTCATAGCCTGCATGACGTTTACGGCGGGTCTCCCAACCGTCCATCCATTTGCCATGATCATCAAATTTATCTTCAACAAAAATAGGTGCTTCAAATTGCAGCATACGCTTTGCTTCTGCAAAGAAATCATCTGAACACTCAATCACTTGTGCACCAATTCGGGCATCTGCCAAATTTGTTTTAGTATTCAGAATTTCAGGAAGTTCAAAAGCTGGAGCGTGCAATGTTGCCATAATGGAGTATCCGTATTTCTTGTTAAAAACATGATTTTTCATTTAAAACTGCACTCACACTGAGCGTGTTGAGATGAGTTTTATACATAAATATATAAGCATGGTGCATGCCAGTTTTGTGGAAAAGCTAAATAAATTTTGAACGATGGCATGTTTTTAGCATAAGCACCCTATAGGTGAATATCTATAGGAGCGTGTTATGAATGTGGTGATTATTGGTGCGGGAATGGGAGGTCTAACCACAGGCATTGCATTAAAGAAATTTGGTCACCAAGTTCGTATTTTTGAGCAAACTGAAAAGATTCTTCCGGTCGGCGCGGCAATTTCGCTGTGGTCGAATGGGGTGAAATGTCTGAACTATCTGGGATTAACTGACAAAATCGCCAAACTTGGTGGACAAATGGATGACTTGGCCTATGTAGATGGTTTAACTGGAGATGTGATGACACAATTCAGTTTACGACCATTAATTGAAGAAGTAGGACAACGCCCTTATCCGGTTGCACGTGCCGATTTACAAAATATGTTAATGGATGAGTTTGGTCGAGATCAGATTTATTTAGGCAAAAAAATGGTCAGCCTTGAAGATAAAACTGATTTTGTCGAAGTTCATTTTGCTGATGGTAGCTCAACACAGGCTGATTTACTCATAGGGGCAGATGGTACGCATTCAATGACACGGACTTATGTGCTCGGTCAGCAAGTGCAGCGCCGTTATGCGGGATATGTGAACTGGAATGGCCTAGTTGAAATATCTGAAGATTTAGCGCCAGCCGAGCAATGGACGACTTATGTGGGCGAAGGTAAACGTGCCTCCCTAATGCCAGTTGCAGATGGAAAGTTCTATTTCTTTTTAGATGTGCCTTTACCAGCAGGGTTGGATAATAATCGAGATGAATATAAAAAACTTTTAAAACAATATTTTGCTGATTGGTGTCAACCAGTACAGCAGCTTATTGAACGCTTAGACCCGCAAAAGACCAATCGGGTAGAAATACATGATATTGAACCATTCACTCAATTTTATAAAGGTCGCGTGGTGATTTTGGGTGATGCTGCGCACAGTACGACACCTGATATTGGACAAGGCGGTTGCCAAGCGATGGAGGATGCGATTTATTTAGCGCGTTCTCTGCAAATTAATACTTTGGGGCTAGAGGATGCTTTGCGACGTTATCAAAACAAGCGCAATGAACGTGCCAATGAGTTGGTGCTTCGTGCGCGCAAACGCTGTGACGTAACGCATATGAAAGATGAAACGGTCACGCAGGCATGGTATGCGGAACTACGCCGTGAACAAGGCGGACATATTATGCAGGGAATTATTAGTAATATTGTGGGTAATCCACTCGATTAAAAACAAAAACAGCAAGGAGTTTTCCTTGCTGTTTTATCTTCTAAATAAAAATTTTAGAAGTGGTATTTAACCAATGCACTGACGTTATTTTCGTCGGCACCTTTAATACCAAATTTGTTATTCCACACAGAGTGCTCAATACCGAGGTATAGACGTGTATCAGGAGAAATGTGTTTACCTACATTCCATTTCCATTGAGTGGTCCAGTTCAACTCACTCGCATGGTCATCTTCAGCGGTTGACCAGTCTAGGAAACCATCTACCAAGAAATCTTCAGATGCGATTTTAAATGGAATTCCATAAACGAACGTCATTTGATAATCGTCGTCAGTGTTCTCATTATTCGCACGGTAGAAGTTTAAATTCGCATATTGGAAATATGGGATATCTAAATCAACTGCAAAACCATACAAGAAGTTGTCAAAGTTATTGCCGTTTTCGCTATTACTTTCCCAAGTGGTACTAATGAGTACATCTTTAATTGGGCCGTACGCCAGTTTTTTGCCAGACACTTCGCCTAAGCTTAAACGTGGTGATAACTCAAAATAAGTACTCTTATGGTCATTTTCGCCACGCATGCGGTCCATAAAGAAAAATACATCAGCATATTTAACTTTTGCTGCATATTCCAAAGTAATCGTAGTTTCTTTGTCATCTACAACTTCATAGTTTTCACCATAAAGTCCAGTCACGCTAAAATCTTGCCAGATTGGTTTTGCCTGAACCATGGCAGTTGCAGATAACAAGGCACAAGTCGCCGCAAGTTGCTTTAATTGCATTTAAATGATCTCCCCCAAATAAAGCACGCTAAGGATACAGGGTCTTAAGCAAAAATGAAGCCAAATTTGATCAACGGTTAAAAAAAAGCCCACCGAAGTGGGGCGCTAAAAAACTAACTCATTAATGTGTATTTCGTGTGTTTATTGTTTGGCTCAAATGCGGGGTACGCGAGCTGCGAAATGAAGGTAAGTGATTAAATAACAAATTCAATAAGATAGCAAAGATACAAGTCGAACTAATACCCGAATGGAACAAAGTTTGTACCCAAACTGGGAAATGAGCATAAAATTCATGGTTAATAATTGGAATCATCCCAGCTGATAAAGCAGTTGCCACAATAATCAAATTTTTCTGATCGTTATAATCAATTTTTGCCAAAGTGCGAATTCCACTTGCTGCAACCGACCCAAATAAGACCAAACCCGCACCACCAAGTACTGGCATAGGAATTGCCGCAATAAGGCGGCCCATAACAGGTAATAGACCTAAAATAATCAGAATGACTCCGCCTGCTGCCACGACAAAGCGGCTTTTGATGCCTGTAATTGCCACCAGTCCAACATTTTGGGCAAAAGCACTTTGCATGAATGAACCAAAGATAGGAGCAATAGCGCTTGAAAACATATCTGCACGTACACCATTGGCGATGCGTTTTGAATCGACTTGGGTTCCTACAATGTCTCCGACAGCAATAATATCGGCTGTGGTTTCCGTCATAATCACCAAAGTAACGATTAGCATCGATAAAATTGCACTTAGCTCGAAAGTTGGTAAACCAAATGCAAATAAGTGTGGAAATTGCAGCCATGCGCCTGAGCTCACCTGACTAAAATCTCCAAAACCCATAAAGTAGGCAAGGGTAGTACCAGCAACAATAGCCAACAAAATTGATAAACGGCGAATACTTGCTTGTGGCAGCATATTTAGAATAATCACAATGCCTAAGGTCAGCAAAGCTAAAGAGATATTCTCGACGCTACCCCAATCAGGTGCTTTGTTGTTGCCACCCATCATCCAGCGAATCGCAACGGGTAACAGAGATAACCCAATAATCGTGATGACACATCCCGTCACAACAGGTGGAAAAAAACGAATAATTTTTGAAAAGTAAGGTGCAAGGCATAGTCCAATTAAAGATGCGGCAATAACCGCGCCGTAGACAGCAGGTAAACCACCGCCTGTAGTGATAATAGCAACCATGGTTGCCACACCAGCAAAAGACACACCTTGCACCAGAGGTAATTTTGCCCCTAGATATTTGGTTCCGATGGTTTGTATGAGAGTTGCCAACCCGCCTACAAATAAGGCTGCTGCAATGAGCATTCCGACTTGTGCTGCGCTTAAGCCAGCTGCCGTTCCAATAATCAGTGGCGGGGCTACAATACCCCCATACATGGTGAGTACATGCTGTAAGCCGTAAGCAAAACTTTTGGAAATTCCTAAATATTCATGCTCTGGAGAAATCGCATTCTTTTGCTGATAATTCATATTTTTCTCCTATTTATATTTGAGTTAGCTGCCGCGATAAGTGGAGTAAGCAAATGGACTAATGAGTAATGGAATGTGGTAATGCTGATTGGTGTCTTCTATGAAAAATTGAATACAAACACGGGGGAAAAAAGTTTTGATTTGCTGTGATGAAAAATAAGGGGCAACTTCAAATTCAAGTTGATAAGCACCTTTACCTAAGTTTTTTATTCCAAAATTAATCACTCGCCCATCTTGGTTGGTAATTGCAGTCGCTATCAGTTCATGAGTGACTGCATGAAACAACTTCACTTCGACCTGTGCAGCCGGTTTACCTAAATTCGTATCTAAAATATGAGTGCTGATCATGCTGGTACTTCCTGAGATAAACGTAATAGAGCAATTGCAGCGAGTTGCTCATGTACAATGACTTTTTCTATAGCTAAGTTGTTTTGAAGACGTTGATGGAGTTTTTTTAAAATCTCGTCGCTACTGAGGCCTGCGGCTTTAATTAGAAAAATAAAACCAAACTTCTGCTCATACTCGATATTACCTTGCAGCAGGGCTTGTTGTGTTTGTTCATCTAAGGAAATGCCAGCTTGTTCTTGGGCTGAAAAATTTTGCTCTTTTGCATTGAGCTGCTTTTTTGCTTGTCTTTCACCAATTTTTGGATGGGTGGCTAATGCGGCCTGAATCTCTTGCCATGACCATGTGTGGCTTAATTGTTCTGCATACCCTAAAAGTACTGATGTTGATGAGTAGGGACGTTCTGAAATAATTTTTTCGGCCCATACAGGAATATGGACGCAGTTGTTTAACAGAGTCTTGAGTTGGTCGGGTGGGGCTTGATTAAACTCGGCTAAAAACACTGTTATTCCTAAACTCGTTGTCGTGATATAGAGTTTTAGCAATAACAGTGCCAAGAGTGATTTGATATTTGCTTAAGAATTTGGAAAATTAAAAATCAATTATTGATTTATGTGATTTTTAAACCAATATTCTGCAATATCCTGACGGCGACATACCCAAACACGATCATGCATTTCAATATAGTCTAGGAATCTTTGTAATGCTTTAAAACGACCCGGACGCCCTAAAATACGGCAGTGCATTCCAATAGACATCATTTTTGGTGCAGTTTCTCCCTCGGCATACAACACATCAAAACTATCTTTTAAATATTGAAAAAACTGTTCTGAGCTATTAAATCCACCTGGTGAGCAGAACTTCATATCGTTACATTCCAAAGTATAAGGAATAATCAGATGAGGTCGTGATGCACCCGCCGTATCGGTAAGTGTGGTCCAAAAAGGCAGGTCATCACCATAATAATCAGAGTCGTATTGTATTTGCGGGAACTCTGCAAGCAACTGACGCGTATTGGGGCTATCACGCCCGGTGTACCAACCTATGGTTTTATTTCCAAACAAGTTTTCTAAAACAGATAAGGCTTGTTCCATATGCTGTTTTTCGACTTCAAGATCACTCTCTTGATAATGAAGCCAGCGGTAGCCATGAGAAACCACATCGTAATCGGCTTGTTTAATTGCCTCTACAATATAAGGGTTGCGAACAAGTGCCATTGCTACTCCAAAAATGGTCATGGGGAGCTTGCGCCGTTGAAACTCATTATGAATGCGCCAAAAACCAGCACGTGAACCATATTCGTACATAGAGTCCATCGACATATGTTTGGCTGGGTAACTTGCAGCGCCAATAATCTCGGATAAAAACTGCTCTGAACCTTCGTCGCCGTGTTCAATATGTTTTTCGCCACCTTCTTCATAATTCAGCACAAATTGCACGGCAACCTTAGCATTATTAGGCCATTTCACCTCTGGAGGCTGTCCGTGATAACCGATTAAATCACGTGAATAAGGAGACTTTTGAATCTGCTCAATAAGTTCTGCTCCAGATAGATAAGATTCGGACACAATTGCTCTCCTTTTGTTCAATTTTTCATAAAAATTTAAAAAATCAGCTTGCATATTTTTATAGATGGATTGATATTGAAGGTATGAAGATCTTCAAAATAAATTAAAAGCAGTACGTTTAAGTCAGGAGATAACAAACCATTACACCATCAAAATGTACAATTGAAGTCAGTTCATGCATGCTTAAAACATGCCAACATAAAAAAGTTTTGCATAGAAAAGATCCACAGTAAGAAAGAGAGGATGGTATTTATGAATATTGAAATCCGCACAGATAAAAACATCCATAATAGTGAACGTTTAATTACTTATGTACGTGCAGAACTTACTCAAGAATTCCAACGTCATAGCGAACGTATTACACATTTCTCGGTTCATTTTAGTGATGAAAATGGGGACAAAGGTGGAGACAAAGATATCCACTGTATGATCGAAGCACGTCCTTCTGGCTTAAAACCAGTTGCAGTGCACCATAAAGCAGGAAATATTGACGCTTCAATTCATGGCGCGATTGAAAAGCTAAAACGTAGCCTTGAACATACCTTTGAGAAAAAAGAACACCCGAGAGGTGGTCAACCAGAATTCATTGATGATGAAGTTTAAAAAACACTAAAAAGCCCTTCGGGGCTTTTTTTATGAAGACATAAAAAAACCAATAAAAACTCTTCACAACTTTAGGTTTGCAATGCAATAGCGTTGACCTCTAAAATCTTCAGTAGAGATTAGGCATAATAGCGCTAATATATTTTTGAGAGATGGTCATGTTAACCACCCAACAGCAGGCTTTAATTAAAGCCATAGAAGAATTAGAACTCGCGCAAGTACAAAAATTACTTGCTGAGGGTCTTGATCCGAATTTCATTGATCCGGAACAAGGACCGCCAGTGTCCATTATTTGTGATGGAATTTTTAAATGGTGGGAAGACGTCTCTGAAGCGTATGAAGCGGGGACTCCATTATCACAAGAAGAAAAACAGCAAGCCCTGCAAGTTTATCTCGATATTCTTGAAGCCCTCATTCAGGCAAAGGCAAATGTTCATCTTTGGGATGCAGAAGAGTTTTATGGTCCACTATGGGATGCAGCAAGTTCGGCATGTGCACCAGCAGTTCAGCGCTTGCTAGATGAAAAAGTTGATCCAAACACACGTGATGAAGAAGGACTCACCATTTTATCTTCAATCAGTCAGTTGTTCTTTGATTGTGATTTTGATGAAATAGATTGGTCAGAAGCGCTTCAAGAAGAGCGTGAAACACTAGAGTTATTGCGCCGTCACGGAGCAAAAATGTCAAAAGAATTAACTACTTGATTGGATAATAGAATGAGAATATTTCAAATTTTAACTTTTGCTCTGACCGCTGTTGCTGCAGGAAGTACTTTTGCCGCAGAGTTCTCGTTTGATCGTCCGGGTTCAGGCTTTGGAACAGGCATTACGCCAGTTGGTAAATTAGCATGGGAACAAGGTTTACCAAGTGCAACTTATACAGAGACAACTGTTGATGGCGTTAAAGAAAAAACAGTTACTGTAAATGAGGATATGTTATTCCGTACAGGTTTAGCTGATGGTTTGGAATTGCAATTAGGCTGGCAAGGTCCGGCATGGACTCAAACTAAACGTGCTGGTAAAAAAACGGATAACTCTGGTTTTGGCGATGTAAGTATCGGCTTAAAAAAAGCGATTGATTTAAATGATGAAAATTTAACAATGGCTGTATTGGCTGAAGCTGTTATCGCAACAGGTAATGATGAGTTTACTGCCCATGACGATATATATAGTTTAAGTTCAGCAGTAGCTTATAAATATAATGATTTGTTGGATACTTCTATTACCATGCGTTATGAAGTACAAAACAGTAACTGGGCAGTGACTGCAATTCCAACCATCAATTATAAGATTGCGGGCAAACTTTCAGGATATTCTGAATTTGTTTATCATAAAGCTGAAAGCCAAGACTACCAATATGGTTTAGGAACAGGTTTAGTTTACGCAGTAAATAACCGCACTCAACTTGATGCAAATATTGGTGTGGACTTAGAAGGTCAAGATAAGAGCTACAAAGGTGGCTTAGGCATGGCATTCTTATTCTGATCAGACTAACTTGAATTAATTATTATTGATGAAAAAGCTTATTTCTCAGGGAATTATTTATTTTCTAGTAGCCGCTACTTTTGTATTGAGTCAGTTTGTCTTTGCAGAAGATAAGTTATTGTCACCCGAACAGGCTTTTTCATTTTCGGTTGAATCGCCACAATCGCATACCGCAAAGTTATCGTGGCAGATTCAGCCGAATTATTATTTGTATCAGCATAAATTTACCGTACAACAGGGCAATCAGCCTTTAACTTTAAATTTGCCTAAAGCGGTTTCTCAATATGATGAGAACTATGGCCAAAGCCAAGTTTATTACCATCAAGTCAACTTCCAGATTAAAACCAAGCCTTCAGAGCACTACACAGTAACTTGGCAAGGCTGTGCCAAAGACCGTATTTGTTATCCTCCACAAACTATTGAGTTTCAAACTGACGCAGATGGTCTGGTCGGTCTGCAAAATCAGGCAGGTGCAGCACCAAAACGCTTATTAGATTTGGCAAATACCCAAGCATCAAACTCTACGGAGCCTTTAGAAAATCAGAGTTCAGCTACTCAAGCTGAAGGAGCTGCTCCAGAGATTGCCCAAGATCAGGTTTGGTCAGCAAAGTTAATTGAACACTCGCTTTGGTATGGTGTTTTATTATTTTTAGGTTTAGGCATGCTGCTTGCATTTACGCCATGCTCTTTACCAATGCTGCCGATTTTAACTTCATTAATTATCCGAGATCACAAAGGTTTAAAAGCTTGGACGATTGCACTTACTTTTGTGTATAGTATGGCATTGGTCTATGCAGGTCTAGGCTTGATTGCTTCTTCAGCGGGTTTAAATTTCCAACGCTGGCTACAACAGCCTGCTACTCTTATTGCGTTTAGTTTGTTGTTTGTGGTTTTTGCGCTAAATCTGTTTGGGCTTTTTGAGCTTCGGTTACCGCAAACTTGGTTAAATCGCCTTGATCGTATTCAGTCTATGCAACAAGGCGGCACTTTAGTTGGTGCAGGCGTTATGGGCGTGGTTTCTGCGCTCTTGGTTGGCCCATGCATGACTGCGCCTTTGGCTGGAACTTTATTATTTATTTCTCAAACCCAGAACCAATGGCAAGGTGCTTTGCTTTTATTCTGTCTCGGTTTTGGCATGGGAATCCCTTTACTCATCGCGAGTGTTTTAGGTGCAAAGTTCTTACCTAAAGCGGGCGACTGGATGCATCAGATTAAAGTGATTTTTGCTTTTCTGATGTTGGGGTTAAGCCTTTATTTCATCCGTCCTTTATTACCAGATTGGGGGATGCAAGCACTTAGTTTTGTACTTGGGTTGGCTTTTATTATCTATGCGCTGTATCAGTTCTTTTGGAAAAAAGGACAGTTACAGTGGCTTTATGCGCTCCTACTTTTATTGGTAACGCCATTCGTGGTTTATAACCAGTATCAACATATTCAAAATCGTAGCTTACAAAATTCTGAGCATATGGCTGAGTGGCATGTGGCGACCACGGCAGCAGACTTTCAAAAGATTTTAGCAGCAGCTCCTGCTGATCGGGCTATTGTTGTTGATGTCTATGCCGATTGGTGTGTGGCTTGTCAGCCTATTGAACATCGTATTTTAAAAGCATCTGAGGTTCAGACGGCTCTTGCACCTTGCTATCTCATTAAACTTGATTTGAGCCATTATGACCAATCACATGAAGCATTGCTCAAACAATGGAATATTCTTGGGCCACCTACATATCTCTTTTTAAACAAGCAACAGCAAGAAATTCGTTCTTTACGTTTAACAGGCGCATTTAGTCAGCAAGAGCTTTTACAACAACTGGCAAGCTTATCAAAAGTTAAAGATTCAAATTGATTTGATCTGAGGTAGTTGGTGAAAAGTGCGTACTTGATTACGCCCAGAGGCCTTTACCGCATAGAGGGCTTGATCGGCTTGTCTAATCACAAGATAGGGGTCATTTGCAAAAGCAGAACTGCTGATGCCAAAGCTGGCACTTACATGAATTTGGATATTTTGATTATTTAAGATAGTCAATTCTTGTAAAGCTTGTCGGCAACGTTCGGCAATTTTTTCTGCTTGAATAATATCGGTATGAGGAAGTAATAAAATAAATTCTTCTCCACCAAAACGTCCAATAATATCTTCATTACGTAAGTTTTCAGAAAGACATTGAGCAATTTTAATCAAAACCTGATCACCTTGGTGATGTCCGTATATATCATTAATTTTTTTAAAATGATCGATATCAAGAAGTATCACGGCATAATCAAATTGTTGCTCATGAAGTGCTTCAAGATGAGTGTTTAAGCTTCGTCTATTTAAGACATTAGTTAACGGGTCGATTTGGCTTAAACGTTGAATATAGGTTTCTCGTTGACGCCATTGGGTCAGCAATATTTCAAATAAAATAAAACACGCCACTAAAATAGGCATAATAAAAAACAGCATACTTCCTAGCCAAAATGGATTGGTTTGGGCATGACGCATCGCTGTAAAATTAAATAGGGGCGCATATGAGATAACCCCCGTCATACTTAAATATGTACATATCGCTAGAATAATAGTTGCAGGTATAAAAGCGCTATAAACAATTTTTCTTTCAAATAAAACCAAACCTACGCCAATAGTACCTACATAACCCACCATTGTGGCAGGGCTGATACTACCAATTAAATATCCATCGTGGCACAACATCAGCATAAAGGCTTGTACACTAATTAAAGGCACAATTTTTTGCGCCCAAGCTTGGTCTTTGTAGCGATAACAAGGAATAATGAGTACAGCTAATAAAAATAAGGTCAGTAAATTCAGCCAGATTTGTGATTCAACTAAAGATAGATTTGCCCATTGCCAAATACTAGGAGTAATTAAAATATAGCCTTTCCATAAAATCCAACTAAAATTCATTGCGCAGGCGAGGGTAAGCATTAATGCGCTTTTTTGTAATGGGGTCCAGTTAATAATGTGATTGTGATGGATGAAATCGAGAATCACCTGTTTTATTTTATTTATAGGACGAGTGATTAAACGAATTTTCATAATAATAAAGGAACTCCTAAATAGAGATGTCTCTTCGTCAGATCATCCTAAAGAGGGAGAGTTTGAAGGATTCATAACCTAAACATACCATGATTCATAAATTAAACCTCATGATTTGGATGATGAAAAATAAGAAGAAGCGACAAATTTTAAATTTGTCACTTCTTCATTTTGATTACGTCTTATCAAGTTCATGAGCAAACTCAGCAATATCCGCCATCGCCTGTTTTGCTTCTTCGAACCAAGCATTAAACATTTGGAAGTTATGCCACATGCCTGTGTAAAGTTTAAAATGCACTTTTACACCTGCTTCTTCAGCTTTCTCTCTAAAACGTTTGGCATCGTCTAATAAAATTTCTTTTGAACCGACCTGAACTAATGTTGGCGGTAAACCTTCTAAGTTATCGAAAATAGGTGAAACACGCGGGTCATCTGCCGCAATATGATTGCCAATATAATGCTGAATACCTATTTGCAGGGCTTCAAGAGAAAGCAGGGCATCATGTTTTTGGTTAAATCTTAAAGACTCACTGGTTAGGGTTAAATCTAGAAAAGGTGACATTAAAATCAGGCCACTTGGCATAAGTTCAGGTTGTTCTTTTAAACGTAAGCAAAGTGCCAAAGCCAAATTAGCTCCACAAGAGTCACCAGATAAAATAATATCTTTAGGTTGGATACCTTGAACTAATAACGATTGATAGACGTCATATAAGGCCTCAGTCGCCTCAGGATATGGATGCTCCGGTGCAAGTGGATAGTCCACATGAATAATCTGCATTTGGGTACGAGCAGCCAAATCTGTCATGAACGCATGATGTGTTTTTAAATTTCCTAAAAAAAAGGCGCCGCCGTGAATATGAAAAATAAGCTGGGTCGCTGAATCTTGGGCTTTAATTTCTTCACCCTTAATGCCAGCAAGTCGGATTGGTCGAACGGTTACATTTTTTTGTTTTGGAAATGCTCGGCAAAGTTGTTCAAGCATAGGGCGCAGAGCAGTTGGAGGTAAATTCAACTGACTTGGTTTGCGAATTGCTGTTTTAAGAAATGTTTCTGTGAAATAATATTTTAAAACATTAGGTATATTCATATAGTATCCGCTTATGTTAATTACTTGTTTCCCTATAAATTTTATTTTTCAAGGTTACAAGGTTACACGAAACAGTCACATTCAAAAATTGCAATATCGTTGCGAGTTTTGAATACTGAAGTCTTGGAAGACCCAAGGATATTACAAAAATGAAAAAGATTGCTTTAGCTTTAGGACTTGTTGGTATGGCTGCATTTGCCAATGCGGCTGACCCACTAAACGGAACGGTATGGAAAACGATTGATGACCAAACCAATAAGCCCAAAGCCGTAGTAAAATTTACGGAACAGAAGGATGGAACCTTAACTGCAACCATTCAAAACATTTTGACACCAGGTGAAGAAAACGCTTGTACAAAATGTGAAGGTCCGTATAAAAACAAACCGCTTAAAGGTGTGACCATTGTACATAATCTAAAAAATGTAGGTGGCAACAGTTATGAAAACGGTACAATTTTAGACCCTAAATCTGGCAAAACTTACAAATTAAAAGGTGAGTTGGCTGAGGGCGGTAAGAAGCTTAAATTACGTGGTTATATTGGCGTTTCAGCATTGGGCCGTAACCAAACTTGGATTCGTGCGAACTAAAAGCCTAAATAAAAAAACGAGCCATTGGGCTCGTTTTTTTATGCACTTAAGTTTTGATAGGCCGTTTCATCAAAGCCCACAAGAAACCCTTTAGAGGTCTGTAGAACTGGTCGCTTGATTAAGCTTGGCTGAGCAATTAGCGCTTCAATAAGATGATCTTCACTGCTTAAAGCACGCGTTTGTTCTTCTTCAGATAGTTTTTTCCACGTAGTACCTTTCTTGTTGAGCACCGTATCTTGTCCAATTTCTTTTAGCCAGATTTTTAGAGTATCAGCATCGATCCCTTGTTTTTTATAATCGTGAAATTCGTAGCTCAAACCTTTTGCTTGTAAAGCATCAAATGCTTTTTTCATCGAGTTACAGTTTTTAATACCATAAATTTTTAACATTTTATCGGACCATGTCAAAAAGAAAGAACATACAGCCTAACCCAAAATGCATTTGAGCACTACTTTATACAGATACTTTTAAAACAAATGAAAAATAATGATTAAAACAATAAAGAATGTCATGTTATTGTCATAAGACAAGGTAATAATGAGCTTAATAAGAATAAATTAAAAACTAAAAGAACGTAGCGCAAAAAATAAGAGATAGAAAAGAGAAAACCCGCATTTAATCATCCTGATCATGCGGGTCTCATTTCAACGTCCATTGTCACATCCTTGCAAATAAACTTATCTTAAGTTTATTTTATCTTCCTACGGCGTCCTATCCTTTTGCGTCATCCTGACTGCTTCCCTGTGCCGTGGGGCTATAATGCCGTTAAACATGTGTAAGAAAAATACTCAAAAGCGACATGTGTTGTAAGCAAAAACGACAATGTAAGTGAACATGTGTTCACTTATTCTTGAATTTTATAGTCGATAATAACTGGAGCATGGTCACTAAACCATTGATCTTTATAGACCCATGCATTTACAGTGCGCGCTTTCCAGTCTGGTGAACATGCGTGATAGTCAATACGCCAACCTACATTTTTCGCACGCGCTTGTCCGCGATTTGACCACCATGAATACAATTCCGCTTCTGTTCTTACAACACGGAAAGTATCTACATAACCAAGTTCATCATAAATGTGGTCAAGCCAAGCACGCTCATGTGGTAAACAGCCAGACGACTTTTGGTTGCCAGACCAGTTTTTAATATCAATCCGTTTATGAACAATGTTGTAATCGCCACAAATAATGATGGACTTATTCTCATCACGCCATTGTTTCAAGATTTTGGCATATTCACCTAAAAATAAATCTTTACGTGCTTGCGCTTCTTCACCACTTGAGCCTGAAGGTAAGTATAATGATGCAATATGTACGGGATGTGACAAACCTAAATCGAATTCGGCAGAAATGAAGCGGCCTTGACTATCGGCCAATTCAAACCCTAAACCATCTTTAATAGAGACAAAGGGTAAGCGGCTATAAATTGCAGTACCTGCGTAGCCTGCACGCTCTGCTGGAAAGAGATGGGTATGCCATCCCTCGGGTCTAAATTTCTCAGTCCATTGTTCATGGGTAATGCGGCTTTCCTGCATGCATACGACATCGGCATCTGATTGTTCTAACCATTCAAGTAAGCCTTTCGTCACTGAAGAACGTAAGCCATTTACGTTAATGGAAACGACTCGAAGAATTTTTACATCACTTGGATACTGATCCTTTGGTATCATGCGAAAATTTAACCTCAATTGTGAATTTGGAGCACCTCATGACAACGCCTGTGTCATTTCACCCGCAAGCATTTATCGAACTCGCATTATCACGCGGTGTGCTTAAATTTGGTGAGTTTACTTTAAAATCTGGACGCGTGAGTCCTTATTTTTTTAATGCAGGCCTACTCAACGATGGTGAAGCTTTATCTCTTTTAGCACAAGGCTATGCCGATAAATTAACACAATGTGAAAATGTTGATGTGATTTTTGGACCAGCTTACAAAGGTATTCCATTTGTAGCTGCGACTGCTGTTGCTTTATCGCAAACACATAACAAGAGCGTGCCATGGGGCTTTAACCGTAAAGAAGCAAAAGATCATGGTGAAGGCGGTGTTTTAGTCGGTGCTGCAGTTGAAGGTAAAAAAGTCTGGATCATTGATGACGTGATTACCGCAGGCACAGCGATTCGCGAAGTGGTAACGATTTTGAAAAATGCCGGTGCAACTATTGCGGGTGTGTTGGTTGCGCTAGATCGTCAAGAACGTGGGCAAGGTGAACTTTCTGCAATTCAAGAAGTTCAAAAAGAATTAGAAATCCCTGTGCACGCACTGATTACCATGAAAGATTTAATGGATTATTTAGATGGAAAAGACGAAAAAGAAGCTTTAGCCGATATGCGAGCGTATCGTGAAAAGTACGGAATTTAATTTTTAACAATTTAAAAGGAAGCACAAAGCTTCCTTTTTCATTATTAATTTTTCTTAAAGGATATATAAAAAATAGAGTTAAAAATTATATAAAATATTCTTTCTTATTGTAAATATTATAAATTACTAAATAATACTTTGATTTTTTTACTAAATAATATTTTTATTTTTATTTTTATTTTTATTTTTATTTTTGGTTTTGTTTTTATTTTAAAATTCATGTGAAATCAATAATTATATTTAAAACTTAAAATACTCTTTAGAAACTATATTTTTTTCTTTTTGATAAAATATATTAAATTGCTGATGAATAATAAATTTAATAATTTTTAATTTTAAAAATTTTACCTAAGTTATTGATCTTGACGAATGCTAGAAATGAGCTCATTTATAGATAAAAGCGTTAAAAGATGTAAGAAATTTTCCAGTTTTTCATTTCATAAGGATAAGAGGTGGAAACATGGCAGTTTTTGGATATTCATCAGCAACTTCCGTCTTACCTGGAAGTTCAATCAGTTTTTATCTCAGTACTGATGTACCTGGGGTAATGAATTTAACCATAGAGCGTATAGGAACAACCTCAGTATCATCAACAATTACTACAACTCTTTTTACCCGATCACTTCCGACTACCAACCCATGGGAAGGATTTGGTTGGCCAGTTTCAACAACATTTAATATCCCTTCAAATTGGCCTTCTGGGTTATACAGACTTGCCTATATGTCTCAAGATGTGCTTACTTTTGTGATTCGGCCAGTCATTCCGGCGGCCGTTTCTAAGGTGCTTTTACAAGTCTCTTTTCTGACACCGACCGCCTATAATGCGGCAGGTGGCAAAAGTTTATATGATTTTAATAGTGTGGGAGGAGCTCGTGCGAATAAAGTTTCATTTAATCGATCTGGTGGTACACCAGCAAGTAATGGGCCTGAGTCTATTCTCATTCACTGGCTTGAAACTGAAGGAATAGCAATTGAATATTGCTCAAGTGTGGACCTCCATAGTATTTCAAATCTACTCACGAACTATGAGTGTTTGATCATTGCAGGACATGATGAGTACTGGACAAGAGCAATGCGAGACCAAACGGAGCAGTTTATTGCTAACGGTGGTAACCTGATCATACTTTCTGGTAACACATGCTACCGAGCTGTAAGGTTAGAACAAGGGAACCGCATGGTTGTTTTTTATAAATTTGCTGGTAGTGACCCGAATCAAAATGCTTATGATACGACTGTAGCATGGGCAGAGCCACCATTGAACCGACCCCAGAATTCATTTCTTGGGACTGGTTTCACTGAAGGTGCTTATGGTGGAACAGCGACAGCATATACAATCCGGTTTCCAGAACATTGGGTGTTCAACGGAGTTTTATCCACAACTACAACATCAGCTTTTATGACCTATGAGACTGATGCTGCAGCTTATGTAGATGAGGAGGAGGGTTACCCACGTGTTACTGGAGATGAAAATACACCACTGACTATGACTGTGCTTGCCTCAGCAGAGCTTGGTTCATGGACTGGTAAACCAGGGCGCGCGACAATGGGTATATTTTCTCATAACGGTACAGTTTTTAATGCTGCAACAACGGACTGGATATATGTTTTGGGTAGTGATGCCGTTGTGACTACTATCACACGTAATGTATTTTCCCGTCTTAAACAGCGTATAACATGGGATTGGGAGAATATTGGATATGCAAATGATTGCTGTGCGCTCACCGCATTGCAAGGCAAAATTTTCATGGCAACAACACAAAATAGACTTTTACAGCGGTACCCTATTGGTGCAGATGTAGCTTGGCGTGATGTTAGTCATGCGTATAATGTCGTTGCAATGACAGCTCTTGGAGATACACTTTATTGTGTTACATCCGATAATCAACTTTGGTGGAAGCCTGCTTCAGAGGGGGGGGCAGCCTTGGGCTTCAATGGGGACTGGCCCGACTGGTGGAACCAAGGCGTTAGCTGCTACGGGCGGAATGCTTTATGCAGTTGATAGTCTGGGAGCATTATGGAGGGCGCCAGCAACGAGAACAACTCCGTCATGGGTAGCAATGACGACATTCACGCAGGATGCTACTGTTAATGCAATGGCTGCTTATGGAGATATTCTCTTCGCTTCAACTACAGATAATCGCTTGTTACGTTCAAACAATGACTTTATTTGTGAAAGTAGTGCATGGGCCTATATCCATCACTGTAACTATTCTGCTGGTCTGGCAGTAGTTGAATCAATCCTCTTTGTTGCTACAACCCAAAATCTTCTTTGGAAAATTGACCTTTATGGACTCCGTCAGCCTTAAGATTCTAAAATGTATACTATCTAATAAAAAGGCATACCTCTAAAATAGGTATGCCTTTTTAATACTTACTTAAAATTGATAATTCAAACGCAATAATACATTACGTGGTGTGCCTGGCATGCTGTCCGAACGCCAGTACTCTTTATTGGTTAGGTTATTTACCGCAAGTGTGACATTCCAAGGGTCGGCACTGTAGCCAATTGCTGCATCGACACGATTGAAGCCTTCCATTTTTACTTGATTATTAATATTTGGATAATAAGAACCCACATAGGTCACGCCCACTTCGGTATACCACTGCTCGGTTGGTAAATAACGAACAAATAAATTACCTGTGTTCTTAGATGTGTTGGCTAAATAATTGCCTTCACGTTCAGGATTTTGCTTGTCTTCTTTAACTTTGGCATCGGTATAGCCATACCCACCGCGAACAAAGACATTATCAAGTACACGGCCAATAAAACTAAATTCGAGACCACGAGATTGATGTTGACCAGCAGTTGCCCATACCTCTGGTTCACTGTCAGGATTCGGTTTATAACGAATATTATTTTTACGAATATCAAAGACAGAAAATTGAGTATTTAAACGATTATCGAACCATTCACTTTTTACCCCAACTTCATATTGCTCGTTATATTGAGGCTCTTTATCCATTTTCGCGACATCGGTACTTCCAGTAACTTGGTTGACACCCATTTGTCCACCAAATGGTGCGAAGCTTTTAGAGTAAGACGTATAAAAGCTATGTTCAGGAACTGGTTGCCATACCAAGCCAACATTTGGGCTAAAAGTACTGTCTTTTACATTACGATGTTCATTCTTAATTTTGTTAGTGGTTGAAAAATCGAAGTAATCGTAGCGGAGTCCCATCATAAGTTTAAGTTGGTCATTTAGACCAATTAAATCTTGAATAAATACGCCGTAAGTTGTGCCTTCATTATAGTTATGCTGACTAATCTTTAATGGGCCATTGCCACGACTGTACTCTCGTTCACCAGTGATTGGATTAACGTAACCATAAATGGCCGATCCATTTTGAGTTTTATTGGCTAGACGTGGTTCTCGTTGTTCATAAGTCCAGTCTGTACCGACCATAATTTGGTGTTCAAGCTGGCCTGTCTTGAACTTTCCTTTAATATCAAATGTATTGGTTGTGGTCTTGTTGCTGGTTTGTTGCCAGTAGTAAATTTGATCGATGTAACCTTTTTTTGTACAAGCCTCATTCTTTGAGTTTTTTCCATTTAAACCACAATAATTTCCAAAGTAAAAGTGGTCAAAGTTCTGTTCTGCTTGTCGGTAGCTTGCTGCCCAGTGGAAGTTCCAATCAGGCGCATATTCATAATTCACATCGGTACGAACGACTTGCAAAATATCATCAACATAATCGCCGTCTTGGGCAAATCCCATTTTAATTGAAGTTCCCGCAGGCAAGTTGTCACGTGTTGGCCCACGGTCAGGTACACGATTTAATTTGTCATAGGTATATTGTGTGGTCCAAGTCAGCTTTCCATCGTCATTCTTATAGGTAAAGCTTGGAGAAAACATCTCAATCTTATTTTCAATACCAGAGCGGAAGCTGCCTGCCTCGCCATATTCTCCAGTCAAACGCACTGCTAAATTGTCATTAAGTACTTGGTTGATGTCAGCGGTTGTTCCGTAGTTATCGTATGAACCCGCATATGCGCCAACTGAACTTTTAGAGTCAAAATTGGCGAATTTACTCACCATATTCACAACCCCGCCGCCAGCACTACGGCCATATAAAACCGAAGCGGGGCCTTTTAAAATTTCTATACGTTCGATATTGGCTGTACTGCGGCGTACTTGCCCGCTTTCACGTATGCCATCACGGTAAATATCACCTGTATCAGCACCAAAACCACGAATCGTGATCCCATCACCACGCATATCGTAACTGGTTGATACACCTGGTGTACCTTGCAGCATGACGCTTAAATCATTCGATCCATAAATTTTATATTTCTGAACATCAATGGTATCAACGGTTTGAGGGATATCTTTTTTATCTAAACCATTACGAGTGACATTGGCTTTGTCATAATCGATATAGCTTTTAATCGGGTCGAGCTCACTCATGGCCTCGATTTTTATAGTTGGCATGGTGGCTGCGGCTTTTGATGAGGAGTCAATCAATTCCTCGGCGTTAGCACCTTGAATATTTAAAATCATTAAACTGAGTAAGCTGAGCGGGAATGAACCCTTAATTTGGGGAGATGATATAGAAATTCTTAACATAAAAATAAAATCAATTAACAAAAATAAAAGTATAAATGATAATTATAATCATTTAATTATTTAGAATAAAAGAACTATTAACTTAAAAAATGGCATATTTATTTTTTATTAACTGATTTTTAGGAAGTTAATTAGCAAATTAAAGGACTTGTTGGGTTGACTCATTAGTTTTTCTTGTTAATTAGGTTTTAGAGGGGCTTTTTATTGATAAAAATGCCCCTCTAAAATCACGCATTATTTTTGAGAACATCTAAAATATCCATTTCTGGATCATAATTTTCATCAATTGTTTTGCAAATCGCTTGGCCTACAATAACTTGAGAGCCATTAAAAGTCATGGTAGGTGCTTCATAGAGCTCCCAACCATGATTAAGTGCTTTAGTCACTCGTGCACAAAAAGCAGAGTCATCAGGTCCAGTTAAATAGCGATAAAGTTTCATCTTTAGCCTTTAAAAATAATATTTTATGATCATAGTTTAACTGAATTTACCTTAATTCAAGATAAAGAAATAACCGATAAGGTTTTACTAAAATTAAGAAAAACGAGTGAAAAATCTCAGCTATACTCATGCTAATTTAAATTTTAAGAAGAGCTTGAGCATGCGTGTACTTGTCGTCATGGATCCGATTGAAACCGTAAATCTGAAAAAGGATTCAACCATGGCAATGTTGTGGGTGGCGAGCCGTCGTGGACATGAGTTAGGTTATGCATTACAACAAGATTTATATATCGATCAAGGTAAGGCTTACGGTCTCATCTCTCCGTTAAAAGTTTTCGAAGATTACAACCATTATTATGAGTTAGGCGAAAAGAAAAAAGAATCAATAGCGGCTTATGATGTTGTCCTCATGCGTAAAGACCCGCCTTTTGACATGAACTTTGTCTACACAACTTACGTGCTTGAACAAGCTGAGCGTGAAGGTTCATGGATTATTAATAAGCCCCAATCACTACGTGATTGCAATGAAAAATTGTTTGCTACGCAATTTCCTGAATTACAGGTGCCGACACTAGTAACATCGCAGCAGAGCTTGATTCGCGAATTTATTACCGAGCACGGTGATGTGATCGTTAAGCCACTTGATGGTATGGGTGGTATGGGTATTTTCCGTTTATACCAAGACGGTGTAAATATTGGTTCTACCTTAGAAATGCTTACAGAATTAGGCACTCGCCCAATTATGGCTCAGCGTTATATTCCTGAAATTGTAGAAGGGGATAAACGAATTTTAATGGTAAATGGTGAGCCTATTCCTTACTGTCTGGCACGTATTCCGCAAAATGGTGAAGTGCGCGGGAATTTGGCAGCTGGGGGCTTAGGTCAAGCGCGTCCACTCACAGAAAATGACAAACTCATTGCTGCTAAAGTTGGTCCTTTCTTACGTGAAAAAGGTTTGGTATTTGTAGGTCTTGATGTAATTGGTAATTATGTCACTGAAATTAATGTGACAAGTCCAACCTGTATTCGTGAAATTGATGCGCAATTTGGTACATCAATTGCCGATGACCTATTTGATGTATTAGAAGCCGGTCGTCCAGCATAATGGTCTAGTTCGGGTGGTTTTCTAAGCTTATTATTGGAAATCACCCGAAAATATATGAATTAATAAAATCACAATATGAAATACGCTAGCGCTTTGTAGGCATATTTTCAAAAAAGCACATCTTTCTGTTATAAACGAGTGAAATTCGCTTTTCGTTAATGAAGCTTTAGGATTAAAATAAACGGCTACAAAAATAGATGACAATTTCCATTGTTTTTTGAGTTGAAGAATTAGACCGTGACCGATTCACAGCAAAGCAAACCTAAACATGTCATGATGATGGCTGCCGGTACTGGTGGACATGTTTTTCCAGCCCTCGCCGTAGCCAAACAACTTCAACAACAAGGTTGTCAAGTTTCATGGTTAGCCACGCCAACAGGTATGGAAAATCGTTTATTAAAAGATCAAAATATTCCAATTTATCAAATTGATATTCAAGGTGTGCGTGGAAACGGAGTGATCCGTAAACTTGCTGCACCTTTTAAAATTTTAAAAGCAACTTTTAGTGCAATGCGCTATATGAAACAGCTTAAAGTGGATGCTGTTGCAGGCTTTGGGGGATATGTGGCAGGCCCGGGTGGGCTAGCAGCGCGTTTATTAGGTATTCCTGTTCTCATCCATGAGCAAAATGCGGTTGCAGGATTTACCAATGCACAGTTATCCCGTGTTGCTAAAGTGGTATGTGAAGCTTTTCCAAATACATTTCCTGCTAGCGAAAAAGTAGTGACAACCGGAAATCCGGTACGTCGTGAAATCACTGATATCTTAAGCCCAAAGTGGCGCTATGATGAACGCGAGCAAGCGGGTAAGCCGTTAAATATTTTAATTGTGGGCGGATCTTTAGGTGCAAAAGCACTGAATGAACGCTTACCTCCGGCATTAAAACAACTTCAGGTTCCACTGAATATTTTCCATCAATGTGGTCAGCAACAGGTTGAAGCAACTCAAGCTTTGTACGCAGACGCACCAGCAAATTTGACCGTACAGGTTTTGCCGTTTATTGAAGATATGGCGAAAGCTTATAGCGAAGCAGACCTGATTATTTGCCGTGCTGGTGCTTTAACTGTGACAGAAGTAGCAACAGCTGGTGTTGCAGCAGTTTTTGTACCGCTTCCTATTGCAGTGGATGACCATCAAACTGCAAATGCCAAATTTCTGGCCGATGTCGGTGCTGCAAAAATTTGCCAGCAATCGACTATGACACCAGAAGTTTTAAATCAATTGTTTACTACGCTGATGAATCGCCAATTACTTACAGAAATGGCAGTGAAAGCGCGTCAACATGCCCAACCAAATGCAACTCAGCATGTGGTTGATCTTATCCAAAAAATGTAATCGGATTTACTATGTCTCCAACAACAGCTGCGAACCAAGCAAAAAAACTGATTAAAGTGCCTGAAATGCGCCGTATCAAACACATTCATTTTGTGGGAATTGGCGGTGCAGGTATGTGTGGTATTGCTGAGGTGTTAGCTAACCAAGGATATAAAATTTCCGGTTCAGATATTAAGGCATCAAAAACCACACAACAATTAGAAGAAAATGGCATTAAGGTCTATATCGGACACGAAGCAGAAAATATTAAAAATGCAAATGTGCTTGTCGTGTCAACAGCAATTGACCCGGAAAATCCGGAAGTTAAAGCTGCCATTGAACAACGTATTCCGATTGTACGTCGTGCAGAAATGCTCGGTGAACTTATGCGTTACCGTCATGGTATTGCTGTGGCAGGTACACATGGTAAAACTACAACCACAAGTCTTTTGACGACAATGTTGGCGGAAGAAAACCTCGACCCAACTTATGTGATCGGTGGTTTACTTAACAGTACAGGTGTAAATGCAGCGCTTGGTGAAAGCCGCTTTATTGTTGCTGAAGCTGACGAATCGGACGCATCTTTCCTTTATTTACAACCAATGGCAGCGATTGTAACAAACATTGATGCTGACCATATGGATACTTATGAAGGCAGTTTCGATAAATTAAAAGATACCTTCGTACAGTTCCTTCATAACTTACCATTCTACGGCTTGGCTGTGGTTTGTGGCGATGATGCGAACATCCGCGAGATTTTGCCACGTGTAGGCCGTCCGGTTATTACTTATGGTTTTAATGAAGATAATGACATCCGTGCGATTGATGTAGAGCAAGATGGTATGCGTTCGCACTTTACTGTATTACGTAAAGGACGTGAGCCGTTACGTCTAACCATTAATCAACCGGGTTTACATAACGTTTTAAATGCTTTGGCTGCAATTGGTGTTGCAACTGATGAAGGCGTTTCGGATGAAGCAATTAGCCGTGCATTAAAAGGTTTTAGTGGTGTTGGACGTCGCTTCCAAGTACAAGGTGAATTTGAGCTTGGTGAAGGGAATGTAAAATTAGTCGATGACTATGGGCATCATCCTAAAGAAGTGGAAGCTACGATTAAAGCTGCTCGTCAGAGCCATCCTGATCGTCGTTTAGTTATGCTTTTCCAACCACACCGTTACTCTCGTACACGTGATTGTTTTGATGACTTTATTGAAGTTTTATCTCAAGTCGACCAATTATTATTACTAGAAGTTTATCCGGCTGGGGAAAAACCAATTGTTGGCGCAGATAGCCGTACTTTGGCGCGTAGTATTCGCTTGCGTGGTCAGGTTGAACCGATTTTGATTGATCCGGTTGAAGGTAATTTGCAAAACATCATGCAAAATGTGTTACAACCAAATGACTTGTTATTAACGCAAGGTGCAGGTAACGTGGGAGCAATTTCAGTAGAACTTGCACAGCACCATTTGTATGTGAAATAAACAAAAAGTATTGAATTATCGGGTTAAGGATTTAAACGTGTCAAATGCTACAAAATTCGGCAAAGTTGCCGTGTTACTTGGTGGGAAATCGGCTGAGCGTGCTGTGTCTTTAGATAGTGGTCAGGCAGTTTTGGACGCCTTGTTACGTTCAGGTGTTCAGGCTGAGGCATTTGATCCGCAAGACCGTAGCGTGACTGAACTTGTAAACTATGACCGTGCATTTATTGTATTGCATGGTCGTGGTGGCGAAGACGGTCAAATCCAAGGTGTGCTTGAGTGGTTGAACATCCCTTATACAGGAACGGGTGTACAAGGTTCTGCCATTGGTATGGATAAAGTCAAAACCAAGCAAATCTGGCAAGGAAGTGATTTACCAACTGCACCGTATCGCATTATTACTAAAGAAACTGACTTGGATTCAGTGATTGCTGAATTGGGGTTGCCTGTCATTATCAAGCCTGTACATGAAGGTTCAAGTGTAGGCATGAGTAAAGTTGAGAAAGCTGAAGATTTTGCGGCAGCAATTGAAAAGGCAACTCAGCATGATGCTGTAGTTATGGCAGAAAAATGGATTACAGGACGCGAATTTACGATTTCATTCTTAAATGGTCAGCCTCTACCTGTTATTCGTTTGCAGCCACCAGCAGATGTTGCTTTCTATGACTACGAAGCAAAATATCAACGTAATGATGTTGAGTATGGCATTCCTTGTGGTCTTAGCGAAACTGAAGAGAAAAAACTACAAGCTCTATGTTTACGCGCTTTCCAAGCCGTAGGTGCAGAAGGCTGGGGACGTATTGATGCAATGCAGGATGAGCAAGGTAACTTCTGGCTTTTAGAAGTAAATACTGTGCCAGGCATGACCAGTCATTCGCTTGTACCAAAGGCTGCTAAAGCAGTAGGTTATAGCTTTGATGAATTGTGTGTTGCAATTCTTGAGCAAACATTGGAAGGTACGGCTTAAATATGGCACAACTTCCGGCATCCATGCGCCGTAAACGTGCGGCAATTACCTCCATTCATGAAAAACCGCCTACGCGCAAGCAAAAACTTGCCAATGCCGGCGGATGGGTGTTGCTGGTTATTGCCTTTTTAGTCTTGGCGGTCGGAATTTACGGACTATATAAAGTTATTACTGATGCAACTGTTGCAAAACTTGAAGTTGTAGGTTCAACAACTCCAGTTGAGACTCAGCAAGTGATGCGATATGTGCAGCCGATTGTAAAAGATAACTACTTTACATCTGATTTAGAGCAGATTCGTGATAAAGCATTAGAAATTTCTTGGGTAGACCGAGTCGTCGTATCTCGTGCTTGGCCCAATGGTATTCGCGTTCGTGTTATGCCTCGACATGCTATCGCCCGTTGGGGAACAGGTCGCTTATTGAGCGATGGTGGCGATGTATTTAGTGAAGCAGAGCCGAGACTTCATCCTGAGCTTCCGTTGCTACACGGTCCGGTAAGTCAGTCTAAAATGATGATGCGACGCTATAATGAAATTAATCAGTTATTCCATCCTGTTAATTTGCGTTTAAAAGAGTTATATCTAACAGAGCGAATGACTTGGTTTATGCAGTTTGACTCTGGTTTACGAATTATTGTTGACCAAGATCAAACAATGAATAAATTGCAACGTTTAAGTCACTTGGCACAATCTGACCTAAAACCTGTGTGGCCGAAAATCTCAGCCATTGATTTGCGATATCGTAATGGATTATCTATTCAATGGAAGAATGCAACCCCACCTAAAATCGTGAATGGTCAGTTTGTTGTAACGAGTGATGACACAAGCATTGCAGGTGGTACAAAAGCAAAGCCATAATACGTGGCTTTAAAATAGGCAATTTGCCTGGTATTAGACAACAAAGAAATGGTATGAGTGATGAGTGAAGCTGTTCCCTCAGTTGTTGCGATTGACATTGGGACGCATAAAGTTTCAGTTTTGATTGGAAAAATTCATGCGCCGGATAACATTCAGGTTATCGGTATGGCAACTGCTCGCAATCGAGGCATGAACAAAGGAAAAATTGTAAGTCTCGATAAAGTCATTGCTGCGATTAAAAACGCTGTTGCTGAAGCGGAAAATATGGCCGAATGTCGCATTCATAGTGCGTGGGTATCTATTCCGAGTACCGAGCTACAAAGTTTCTATGCTTCTGGACGCACACCTGTTGCTAACCCGGCACATGTGATTACAACCAATGAAGTTGTACGTGCATTAGAGTTGGCAAAAGCAAGCCATGTGACTTCTGACTATTATCTAGCGAGTGCGGTCCCATTAGGATTTGAATTAGGCGACTCATCTGAATGGGTTCAAAACCCAATCAATATGACCGCTCACAGCATGACTGGTCATTATCAGCTTATGATGATGCCGATTGCCACTATGCAAAACCTTGATCGTGCGATGAAAGGCGCGAACATTGGAGTTGAGAAAATGGTGGTTTCTTGCTTGGCTACGGCTGAGGCAAGTTTGCTTAAAGATGAAAAAGAATATGGTGTCTGTCTTGTCGATATTGGTGCAGGTATTACCAATCTGGCAGTTTATTTAGATGGCCGTTTGGCTTTAGCACGCACCTTACAGCGTGGTGGTGAGCATGTGACACGTGATATTGCTGCCGTGTTGCAAACAACCACTGAAGAAGCTGAACGTATTAAGATTCTGCATGGCTGCGTTGATCTAAGTGCTGTTAAGCCTGACCATATGATTCAAGTACAGGGTATTGATGGTCCGCAAACGATTAGCCGAATTGAGTTAGCGGAAATTATTATTGCTCGTTATGAAGAGATTTTCAGCCAGATTCGCGAAGAACTTGAACAAAGCGGTGCAATCCATGGTCTATATCATGGTGTTGTATTGACTGGTGATGCTTGCCAGATTGAAGGTATGGTAAGTTTGGCGCGTCGTATGTTAGGTGTGTCTGCCCATCTAGGTAATCCGCCATTACAGGTGTATGCTGATGATCAGCATCAAGCTGCATTACGCCGCTCAATGTATGCAACAGCAGCTGGTTTACTTATGTTTAGCCAAAGTGAATTACAAGAAGCTGTTGAGGAGCCTGAAGAGGGAAATGACCGTTCGGTATGGGAACGAATGGTGAATGGCTGGAATGCTTTTAATAGCAAACTTAAAGCCATTTTTTAGGATGTATGTATTTATTGGTAGAATTGTTAGGAAGTTGTAAGAGAAAACCACTGTACTTGACAAGGTTGGTATTGCACAGCATTCTTAAAATTAGTTATTTTTGAAAATCAAGGCAGTATACGGGCTGAAGTGACTGCCATAATGTATTAGGAACCCTAAAGGTCATGGCCTCATTTGAATTTATAGAAGATGAACTAAACGATGGCAACGGTCAAGCCCGTTTCACTGTATTTGGTGTAGGTGGCGGTGGCGGTAATGCCGTTCAGCACATGGTACAGTCTGATATTCAGGGTGTTAAATTCGTTTGTGCTAATACAGATAAACAAGCACTTGACTGTATGAATGCCCCTTTCAAAATTCAGTTAGGTGAGCAAAGTACACGCGGTCTAGGTGCAGGTGCTAACCCTGAAGTAGGCCAGGTAGCAGCAGAAGAAAGCCGTGAAATTATTCGTCAGCACCTTGAAGGGACTGACATGGTGTTTGTAACCGCTGGTATGGGTGGTGGTACAGGTACTGGTGCAGCTCCGGTTGTTGCCGAAGTTGCTAAAGAAATGGGGATTTTGACTGTTGGTGTTGTAACAACTCCATTTAACTTTGAAGGCCGTCGTCGTCAAAAGTCTGCTGAGCGTGGTATTGAAGCACTTGAAGCTCATGTTGATTCATTGATTATTATTCCTAACCAACGTTTATTAAGCGTTTATGGCGATATTTCAATGAAAGATGCCTATAAAAAGGCAGATGACGTATTGTTAAACGCTGTACGCAGTATCTTTGACCTTGTAGTTAACCGTGGTCACATTAACCTTGACTTCGCGGACTTGAAAACTGCAATGAGTACTCGTGGTTACGCAATGATGGGTGCTGGTTTGGGCCGTGGTGAAGACCGTGCGCGTCAAGCAGCTGAACAAGCTATCCGTAGCCCATTGCTTGATAATGTGAATATTATTAATGCGAAAGGCGTGTTAATTAACATTACTGGTGGCGATGACATCACATTACGTGAAACAGAAATCATTACTGACGTTGTTAACCAGATTGTTGACCTCGATGAAGGTGAAATCTTCTACGGTACAGTATTTGACCCAGATGCACGTGATGAATTACGCGTAACTGTGATTGCAACTGGTTTAACACGTAATGCCGCTGATGCAGAGCCAAGAAAGCGTAATACAGTTAGTCATACATCAACTCAGTCTGCTCAATCTGTAGATGAAGATGACGTTCCTGCAATTAATAAACGCCAAAATGCTGAAAATGACGTGAATAATGCGCCAAGTTCAACACCGCGTTCTTCGCCAATGAGTATTCAAGATTACTTGAAAAATCAGCAACGTAAGTAATTTAGCGTACAATCTATTGAAAGGCAGTGTATAAACACTGCCTTTTTTTATTTTTGATCAATGACTAAATATGCTAACGTATAGCGGTTTTAAAAAAGAAGTTACAAAGCATGGTGAAACAGCGTACTCTCAATCGTGTGGTAAAAGCGAGTGGAATAGGTCTTCATAGCGGTCAAAAAGTGATGATCAATTTCATTCCACATACCGTGGATGGAGGTATTGTATTTCGCCGTATCGATTTGGATCCACCTGTCGATATTCCTGCTAATGCATTGCTGATTCAAGAAGCATTTATGTGTTCAAATCTTGTCACTGGCGATATTAAAGTCGGGACAATCGAACATGTGATGAGTGCGATTGCCGGTTTAGGAATCGATAACTTAATTGTGGAAGTGTCTGCTTCTGAAGTTCCAATTATGGATGGTAGTGCTGGTCCATTTATTTATTTGCTCATGCAAGGTGGCCTGCGTGAACAAGATGCTCCTAAGAAATTTATAAAAATATTAAAGCCAGTTGAGGCTTTAATTGATGATAAAAAAGCAATATTCAGCCCGCATAATGGCTTTCAGCTTAACTTTACGATTAATTTTGATCATCCTGCATTTGCCAAAGAATATCAGTCTGCAACCATCGATTTTTCTACTGAAACGTTTGTGTATGAGGTCAGTGAGGCACGAACTTTTGGTTTTATGAAAGACTTGGATTACCTCAAAGCAAATAATTTAGCTTTAGGAGCAAGTCTAGATAATGCAATTGGTGTAGATGATACGGGTGTTGTGAACGAAGAAGGTTTACGATTTGCCGATGAGTTTGTTCGTCACAAAATTTTAGATGCAGTTGGTGATTTGTATTTACTTGGTCATCAAATTATTGCCAAGTTTGATGGCTATAAATCAGGACATGCCTTAAATAATCAGCTATTACGCAATGTTCAAAGCGATCCGAGTAATTATGAAATTGTAACATTTGATGACGAGAAAGACTGTCCAATTCCATACGTGAGTGTGACATAAGTCATTGTCTTTATTTGGCTATGTTATAATGTAACATTAATAAGTGTGATTTTTATCACATATTAAGAACGATTCTAATTAAGAAATAGAAAGCTCATCATTTTTTATTGCTTGCCAAACGTAGTAAAGCTTGGCTAAGCTTAGGGTCGCTCACGAAGTCGGCAGCACTACGTAACATTTCTTGTGTTTCCGGGGGGATGGATTTAGAAGGCTCAGATGAGGTCGTTACAGGAATAGTTTTATTTCTTAAGCGAACTTGAATTCTTTGTAGGTCTTTTAATCCTTCAAGTTGAGATAATTTAGATACATATTGGCTCTGTAAATAGCTGAGTTGACTAATCATTGCCTGATTTTCACCAGTAATAATTAAAGAGCCATTTTGATAACACACGACTTGCCATTGTTCCGGTTGGGGCAATAAGGGTTGGATTATTTTCGTAAGTCTTTGCCATTGCGCGACTTGCGTTGTTAGAAACGTAAGGTTTCCTGTTTTTATGTGTTTTCCGGTTTGTTGAAAAACGTTATCGGGTTTAGACATTGATCATTCTCAAATGGTTTCTTGTCCTAATCTTAAGCGTTCATTTCAACCGATATCAAGGAAGAGATCATAAGGAACTTGAGTAAGAACAGTTTCAAGAGGTTTTTATGCACACGCGTCGTATTTTATTAGCGTTTTCACTTGCCGCTTCGGCAGCATCGGTTGCTTTTGCAGATTATCAAAATATTAACCAATCTACTGATTCAGATCGATTGGAACAGTTATCAAAAACACTATCTCAAGGCTCATATACTCATCCTGATGATTTAGATCTTCCGGCGAGTGCAAAAGTTTCAGTGACTTTACGTGAGAAAACAGTTGAACTCAACAATGATTCACTGGCAAAGAAATACGGCACTACGACAGCTAAAAACTCATTTAAAACCTCTTCTTCAAATCCTTATTCTTGGTTAGTTTCTCATCCTCTTCCTGATACAGTACGTGTTTCTTCTAACTTTGGTGGTCGTACCATGGGTGGTCGTGCAGAGCATCATGGTGGTTTAGATATGGCTGCACCAAGTGGTACGCCAATCTATGCGACTGGCCCGGGTATTGTGACTAAATCAGGCTGGGGCACAGGTTATGGCCAATATGTTGAAATTAACCATGGTAATGGTTATTTAACACGTTACGCGCATGCTTCACGCTTAATGGTTCGAGTAGGTGATCAGGTTTCTGCGGGTGACCATATTGCTAATGTCGGTTGTACAGGCCGTTGTACTGGTCCACATTTACATTATGAAGTAGTTAAAGATGGTCAACGTAAGAATCCATCAACTTACCTGGCAATGTTGCCTTAATTGCATTGCCTCCAAGGTCAAGGTTATTAAATTTATGAATTTGAAATTAACTTAAACCTTTTTTAACGTAATGATTGTATAAAAAAACGCCTTTATTGGCGTTTTTTTGTTATTTTGTTTACTGCTCGGTCAATGACTATTCATTCAGAAAATAATAGGCCCCCCCCACATTCACCCGTGGCAATAACTTGAAAGGGGTAAAACGTGGTAAAAATACAAAGTAGATTAGAGAACAAGGAACAGGTGAATTATGGCGTTTTACGGTGACTCCGACGCACAAGAAACCCAAGAATGGCAAGATGCATTCGATTCAGTTTTACAACACATGGGAACTGAGCGAGCGGCATTCTTGTTGGAAAAACTTTACCAACAAGCAATTGCTAAGCATGTTCCAATTCAACGTCTCAATACACCTTACTTAAATACAATTTCTGTTGAAGAGCAACCTGCAATGCCAGGCGACCAAGATATGGAACGCCGTATTCGTGCATTGATTCGTTGGAATGCCTTAGCAATGGTACTTCGCGCGAATAAAACAGGTGATGATTTAGGTGGTCACTTGGCGAGCTTCGCATCAAGTGCAACATTATATGACGTAGGTTTTAACCATTTCTTCCGCGCTAACAGTGATAACTTTGGCGGAGATATGATTTATTACCAAGGACACTGTGCTCCTGGTATTTATGCACGTTCATTCCTTGAAGGACGTTTAACTGAAGAACAGTTAAGTAATTTCCGCCGTGAAGTTGGCGGTAACGGTTTACCAAGCTATCCGCATCCATATTTAATGCCAGACTATTGGCAATTCCCAACTGTATCAATGGGTCTTGGTCCAATCATGTCGATTTATCAAGCGCACATTCAAAAATATTTGATGAACCGTGGCTTGATCAAAGAAGAAGATCGTAAAGTTTGGGCATATCTCGGTGATGGCGAGATGGATGAGCCAGAAAGCTTAGGCGCGATCTCACTTGCTGGTCGTGAGAAGCTTGATAACTTAATTTGGGTAGTTAACTGTAACTTACAGCGTCTAGATGGTCCTGTACGTGGTAACGGTAAAATTATTCAAGAACTTGAATCAATCTTCCGTGGCGCAGGCTGGCGTGTCATTAAAGTAGTATGGGGTCGTCATTGGGATCCATTACTAGCTAAAGACACAAGTGGCGCATTAAAAGCACGTATGGAAGAAGCTGTTGATGGCGACTATCAACGCTATCAAGTAAAAGGCGGCGCATATACACGCGAAAAATTCTTTGGTAAATACCCTGAAGCTGCGGAACTTGTAAAAGATTTAAGCGATGAAGATATCGATAATCTTAACCGTGGTGGTCATGACCCTTACAAAGTTTTTGCTGCATATGCAGAAGCGATGAAGGCAAAAGGTCAACCAACAGTAATCTTGGCGAAAACCATTAAAGGTTACGGTTTATCTGAAGAAATTGAAGCGGTAAACAAAACTCACCAAATCAAAAAAATGCAAATCGACTCTTTAAGATATGTACGTGACCGTTTCAATCTTCCATTCACAGATGAGCAATTAGAAGAGCTTCCATTCTATCGCCCAAGTGAAAACTCTCCAGAAATGAAATATATGAAAGCGCGTCGTGAAGCGTTAGGTGGTTACTTACCTGCACGTCGTCGTGAGAGTGAATCTTTAGCGATTCCTGATTTATCTGTATTTGATGCAGTGTTGAAAGGTTCGGGTGGCAAAGAACAATCAACCACTATGGTGATGGTTCGTTTAATTGCTGCTTTACTTAAAGAAAAAGCAATTAAAGACCGCGTAGTGCCAATCGTTCCAGATGAAGCACGTACTTTTGGTTTAGAGGGTATGTTCCGTCAGCTTGGTATTTATGCCGCTCACGGTCAAAAATATACACCGGAAGACCAAGAGCAGTTAATGCATTACCGTGAAGCAAAAGACGGTCACATGTTACAAGAAGGGATTAACGAAGCAGGTGCGATGAGTGCATGGGCTGCGTTAGCGACAAGTTATTCAACCAATAACTTGCCAATGATTCCAATGTACATGTACTACTCAATGTTTGGTTTCCAACGTATTGGTGATATTGCATGGGCTGCGGGTGACGCACAAGCTCAAGGTTTCTTGTTAGGTGCGACTGCGGGTCGTACAACATTGAACGGTGAAGGCTTACAGCACCAAGACGGTCATTCTCACATCTTGGCGAACACGATTCCAAACTGCGTATCTTATGACCCATGTTTTGGTTATGAGTTGGCTGTCATCGTACATGACGGTTTACAACGTATGTATGTGAATCAAGAGCGTGTGTTCTATTACTTAACTGTAATGAATGAAAACTACGAGCATCCTGCAATGCCAGAAGGCGTTGAAGAAGGTATTAAACGTGGTATGTATTTATTCGAGAAAGATGAAAAAGCAACTGTTCAGTTACTTGGTTCAGGTGTAATCCTTCGCGAAGTGATTAAAGCTGCGAAAATCTTACGTGATGAATACCAAATCCATTCAAACGTTTGGAGTGTAACAAGCTTCAATGAATTGGCACGTGATGGTATGGCATGTGAAGAATACAACCGCCTACACCCACTTGCTGAAGAAGTTAAAGAATCTTGGGTATCTAAACAATTACGTGGTACGGAAGGTATCGTAGTTTCTGCGACCGACCATATGCGTGCTTACAGTGAACAAATCCGTGCTTATCTTCCAGATGGTCGCCCATTTGTTGCATTGGGTACAGATGGTTACGGCCGTTCAGATACACGTGCGAATTTACGTAGTTTCTTTGGTGTTGATGCTGCGCACATCGTTGTTGCTACCTTGAAAAAATTAGCTGACGAAGGTGAAGTAGACGCACGTTTAGTGAAAGATGCAATTTCTAACTTTGAGCTAGATACTGACCGTCCGGTTGCATGGGCGCCGCAAGCACATCCGGAAGTTCAGCCAGTTGCTGAATACAATGAAACGCAAACAGGTGAGGGGAACTAAGCATGCAAATTAAGATCCCTGATATTGGTGTAGATAAAGCAAATGTCGCTGAAATTTTAGTAAAAGTTGGCGACCGTGTTGAAGTTGACGACAGTATCGTTGTGCTTGAGTCTGATAAAGCAACTGTTGAAGTGCCTAGCACTTCAGCAGGTGTCGTAAAAAGTATCTTGATTAATCAAGGTGATGATGTGACTGAAGGTGTTGCTTTGATTGAGATCGAAGCAGAAGGTGCGGCACAACCAGCACCGGAACCAACACCAGCTCCTGCGGCTGAAAAGCCAGCTGCTCCAGCACCTGCGCAACAAACTCAAGCTTCAGCTCAACCTGCTGCCGCTACATCAAGTGCAACTGTTGAAGTGACTGTACCTGACATCGGTGTTGAAAAAGCATTGGTTGGTGAAATCCTCGTTAAAGTGGGTGACCAGATCGATGTTGAACAAAGTATTGTGGTTGTAGAGTCGGATAAAGCAACTGTAGAAGTTCCAAGTAGTGTTGCTGGTACTGTAGAAAGTATTCAAGTGAAAGAAGGCGATACCGTTAAAGAAGGTGTTGTTCTTATTCAAGTGAAAACAGCAGCTGCATCTAATGCGCAAGCAGAAGCTCCTGCTACTACACCAGCTCCAGCTGCGGTAGCAGAACCGGTTGCTGCAAAGCAAGAAACTGTGGCAGCGGCTCCAGCTCAGTCTGGTTCAGTTGATATCAATGTTCCTGATTTGGGTGTAGATAAAGCTGTTGTTGCTGAAATCTTGGTTCAAGTTGGTGATAAAGTTGATGTAGACCAAAGCCTTGTTGTTGTTGAGTCAGATAAAGCAACTGTGGAAGTCCCAAGTACCGTTGCGGGTGTTGTAAAAGCAATTCACTTGCAAGCAGGCCAACAAGTTTCACAAGGTGTATTGCTTGCAACAATTGAAGCTGAAGGCCAAGCACCTGCTGCTGCACCAGCGGCAAAAGCAGAAGCAGCCCCAGCTCCACAGGCAGCAGCACCTAAAACAGCCGCTCCTGTTGCAACTCAGTCTGCACCTGCGGCACCTGCATCTGGTACTGATAAGTTAACGAAAGAGCAAGAAGCAGAAAACGCTAAAGTGTATGCTGGTCCTGCTGTTCGTAAGCTGGCTCGTGAACTTGGTGTGATCTTGTCACAAGTTAAAACTTCTGGTGAGCATGGCCGTGTTGTTAAAGAAGATATCTTTGCTTATGTGAAGAGCCGTTTAACTGCGCCGCAAGCTGCACCAGTGGCTCAAGCTACTGCTGCTCCGGCTGGATTGCCGTCATTACCTGACTTTACTGCTTTTGGTGGCGGTGAAGTGAAACCAATGACGCGTTTACAGCAAGTTTCTGTACCGCAGTTGTCTTTAAACAACTACATTCCACAAGTAACTCAGTTTGACCTTGCGGATATTACTGAGCTAGAAGCTTGGCGTGGTGAGCTGAAAGACGGCTTTAAGAAACAAGGTGTGAGCCTAACAATTTTGGCATTTATTGCAAAAGCAGTAGCACACTTGTTGAAAGAAGAGCCTTATTTTGCGGGTCACTTAGCAGATGATCAGAAATCTGTATTGCTCCGTAATGAAATCCATATGGGTATTGCGGTTGCAACTCCAGATGGTTTGACCGTGCCTGTACTACGTAATCCTGACCAAAAATCAATTAAGCAAATTGCTGTTGAATTAGGTGAGTTGAGTAAAAAAGCGCGTGATAAGAAATTAACGCCGAAAGATTTACAAGGTGCTAACTTCACGATCACAAGCTTGGGCTCAATTGGCGGTACAGCATTTACGCCACTAGTTAACTGGCCACAAGTTGCAATTTTGGGTATTTCACCTGCAACGATGCAGCCTGTATGGAATGGTAAAGACTTTGATCCACGCTTAATGTTGCCGTTGTCATTGTCTTATGACCACCGTGTAATTAATGGTGCGGATGCAGCGCGCTTTACAAATAAACTTACGAAACTTCTTAAAGATATTCGTACTTTATTAATCTAATGCTTTGAAAGAACATACTAAAACCTCGCTTCGGCGGGGTTTTGTTTTAATGTCTATTTGACTTAATTTTAGGTTAATCTACAGATTAAGCAGGACTTATCGAGAGTGAGGATACATTTCTCGTTATTACGTAAAGGAGAAATAGTAAATGTTGGGTTTTCTGAAAATTATGTTGCCCTTGTTGTTGGTTGTATTTTTATTGATGGGAATATGGGTCAGTATTTTGCACTTCCCTTGGGAGTGGATGACTTATGTTGTCATGGGGATTGAAGTGTTTGTCGCTACTCTGATTTTACCCCTTGAATATCAAACTGGAACAAGTAGCAGCTATATTGGTTTTATCAGTATAAGTGCTTGTTTTGCAGTGCTGTTAGGAATAGCCCGTTTATTCGTGTGGACATGGGTAAAATTTTTTGCCTGAATATTTGAAAAATAGATTTAGTCGAATATAATAAGCCCATACTTCATTGGGGAGTAGCCGCTATTCACAGCAAATGTGAATAGGTGATGGTCAACATAATTGTTCAACAGAACATGGTCATCATAGCTTAAACGTCTCATCGTTCCTGAGTTGGCAAGACCTTTGATTTACCACTCTGCAATCATTTTATGATATTTGGCTAGCAGGAGGGGTAGGTCATAGGCATTTATGCTAGCCAGAGAACCGACATGCAAGAATTTCTGATTTCTACCTCGATTGTTGCCCTCGCTGAAATGGGCGATAAAACTCAATTGTTGGCACTTTTATTATCTGCACGTTTTCGTAAGCCAATCCCTATTTTAATCGCGATTCTTTTAGCAACTTTAATTAACCATGGTATTTCTGCTGTGCTTGGGCAGTGGATTACAACGGTTTTAAGCCCTGAAATCTTAGTCTGGGTACTTGCGGTTGGTTTCATTGGTATGGCGTTCTGGATGCTTATTCCGGATGAGCTTGATGATGAAACAGCGAGTATTAATAAATGGCAAAAGTTTGGTGTTTTTGGCGCAACTTTTATTTTGTTTTTCTTGGCGGAAATTGGTGATAAGACCCAAATTGCAACAGTCGCTTTAGCTGCACGTTATGACAGCATTTTCTGGGTAATGTTAGGCACAACTTTAGGAATGATGATTGCCAATGCACCTGCTGTATTTATTGGCAATAAGTTGGCTGAACGTTTGTCTATTGCGCTCATTCATAAAATTGGCGCCGCTATTTTCTTCATTGTAGGTGTTTCTACGCTCGTACAGCATTATTTCTTCTAACGCATTTTAAGCTGCGAAAAAAACGCACTCGAATGGAGTGCGTTTTTTTATAGGTAATTTTAATAGTTAAATTTCACAGTAAAGTTAATTTGGCGTGGATTGCCTAGAGTTACCAAATTTTCGTTGAGAGCACCTGTATAGTAATCTTTATCAAATAAATTACGAATCGCAAGTTGGGCACCCCAACGCTCAGCATCATAACCCGCTTCGGTATCAAATACTGTATAGCCCGGAACATGCACATCTAAACCATCAACGGTTTTATAAGTTTCACCTCGGAAACCACCACCTACATACCAACCAAGTTTTGATGATGGATCAAATTTGTAACGAGCTGACAAGCTATAAGCGTGTTCAGGAATATTGTCGAGCGCTTTCCCTACATTGCTTGCATTTGCATCTTTACTAATTTCTGCATCAATTGTGTAGGTATATGCAGCCGTTAATTTTAATCCTTCTAAAATTTCTGCACTAAGTTCAGTTTCAATACCGCGAGTTAACTGTTCACCACGTTGTACTTTATAGCCACTATTCGCAGTATCAGTAACCAAAACATTCTGACGTTTTAGATCATACCAAGCGATAGCACCTTGAATTCGTTGATCGGGACTTTGTAATTTCATCCCGACCTCAACCTGTTTTCCTTTTTCTGGCTTAAATGGGTTGCTATTTACATCAGTACCACTATTTGGGGTAAATGAAGTAGCGTAGCTCACATAAGGTGCCACAATGTCATTGAGGGTATACATGACAGAAGCACTGCCCGTAAATGCATTATCTGATTGTTTACTCGCATTGCCAGTTACTAAACTTGTAGTTTGGGTTTGTGCCCAATCTTGACGTCCTGATAAGCTTAAAAGTAATTGATCATTAAGCTGAATACGGTCGCGTAAATAAAGCCCCAGATATTTGAGACGGTTGATATCACGTACATTTTGCTTCAATGTCACGTTCTGACCATAGACAGGGTCATAGATATTTAAATTACCAATATTATATTTATCATTGGTGTAATCACTTTTTTCCTGAAAAGCATCAACTCCAATATTAACGTCATGTTGCATGCCATATAGATCAAATTGTTTATTTAAACGGTTATCAATGGCGAAACTTAGGTTATCAATAATTTGGTGACGGCTGTTATTTGCTCGATTTATTGTTGTGTAAGTTGAGTCAGCCCAAAACTTTTTAGTTTGAGCAAAGACTGCTTGGCCATCCATTTCAGTTTTTTGTACGGCAAAATTCTGGTTAAGGTTCCAGCCATTATCAAAAGTATGTTTAAACGTATAACCAGTGCGATAAACATCTGCCTCATATTTACCGAAATTAGGATCGCCAATATATAAACTACGATCTATAGGTCCATTAGGGTTGTCTTTTAATGTACCAATTACAGGTAAACCTTGCTGACGAATATATTCACGGTGTTGATAGCTTGCGATTACAGAGAGGTCAGTGTTATCACCGAGGTCAAAATTATAAGAAGGCGAGATATAAAAATTTTTAAAATAAACATAATCGGTCGGATCATCTTGATCAGAGATACGTCCATTTAAACGGAAAGCACCTTTTTCACTATTGTTTGGGCTGTAGTTTAAATCAAATGTTCCTTCTTTAAGGCTGTAACTACCATAAGTCATGCTAGCACGTGCAAAGCTTTCTGCTTCCGGTCTTTTAGTCACTAAATTGACCATACCACCCGGAGCAACTAAACCGAAATTAATAGAAGCAGGACCTTTTAAAATTTGTACCTGATCCATTCCCGAAATTTCAGCAGCTACAGAAGGGGTAGGAGAACTTTGCCCAATTCTTAAACCATCGACATAAACCGAATCAGAAGAAGTTTGGCCTCGAATAATAAAGTCGTCCCAACCGCGGCGACCAAGTTTCCCAGCTTCTACACCTGCGACCCCTTCAAGCGCATCCGTAAGAGTTCTTGCTTGTTTTTGGTCAAGTTGTTCACGGGTGACGACAGAAACTGATTGAGCAGTTTTAAATAGAGATGCATCTGATTTTAAAGCTGAGTTTGCTTTTGTTGCGATATAAGAAGTGGGGTTTTCTTTTTGTGCTTGAATAGAAATAGTGGGTAACACATTGGTTGAATTTTGCTGTTCTGCCGTTTCTTCAGCATGACTTGTTGTCATTGAAGTAAAAATAGCAACTGCTAACAAAGTTTTTGAAGTTGAAAAAGTAAAGCGGTGAGTCATGGGAGGCCTAAACAGCACAAAAAGTAAATTTGATAATGAGAATTATTTTAATTTATTGCAGTTTAATTTTAAATAACATTATGATTCATTTATAAAATAAGAAAAGCAAAATCAATTTTAAAATATTATGAGAAAAATAGAGTAATTCATTGCATGAGTTATTGAATCCCATTATTTTATTATGGAAATAAAAATATCTAATATTTAAAGTTTTTTTTGGGGAATTTTATGGGGTTTGAAAAAACAACATCACAGATATTATTTGATAATGGCGTACACAAATGTATTAGTTTTACCAGTTTGGTCAAAGGGGAAGGTATACAAGCCAATCAATTTTTAATTATTGATCATGAGCGTGCTGCCGTGATCGACCCGGGTGGTGATTTGACCTATGTTCCGCTGACAATGGAACTTAATAAATATACGCGCCTTAAAAATCTTGATTATGTGATGGCTTCGCATCAGGATCCAGACATTATCACTTCAATGCCCCGCTGGTTGGTTTATACCGATGCTAAAGTGGTGGCCTCAAAATTATGGGCACGTTTTTTACCTCACTTAAATTCATCATTTATGAGTGAGCGTATGAAAGGGAATTGGGAAGACCGTCTGATTGAGCTGCCCGATCGTGGTCAAGTGATTCAATTAGGTGAATCGAAACTTGTAATCGTTCCAGCGCATTTTCTACATTCGGTGGGTAATTTTCAGTTTTATGATCCCGTTGCTAAAATTTTATTTTCGGGCGATATGGGAGCATCTATTGTAGATGATGCAAGTCAGCCTCTAAAAGATTTTGATAGCCACGTGATGAAAATGAAAGCTTTTCATCAACGTTATATGTGTTCAAATAAAGTCATTCGCTTATGGGTCAACATGGTCCGTCAGATGGATATTGAAATGATTGTCCCTCAGCACGGTAGTCCATTTATTGGTAAAGAGATGATTAATCAGTTTTTAGACTGGATTGAAACATTGCCATGCGGTGTAGATTTAATGACAGAACAAATTTTTAGCTGTCCAACATAAAAAATAATATTCGACATATTGAGTCCAATTTGAAATTTTTTTAGGATTTCGCGTCGCAGAAAAATTTTTGATGACGAGAATTTGAATAAAAATGTTATCTCAAGTTGCGACTCCAGATGAATGCCTACGCTGTGGGGCATGTTGTGCACATTTTCGGGTTTCATTTTACTGGGCTGAGGCCGAGTTAATGGAAGAACATCTAGTTGAACCTTTGACACCTGTCTATTCATGTATGCGTGGAACTAATCAGCCTGAGCCCCGATGTCAGGCTTTGACGGGTGAAATTGGTAAAGAGGTGGGTTGTTCCATCTATGCGGTGCGTAGTTCTACCTGTAGAGAAGTGCAGATTGCTGATGAGCAGTGTAATAAAGCTCGTTTAGCGCACCAGCTTATTCCTCTTATTCAAGTTAGCCCGGCAGATTCAGAGAATGATCACGACTATGATCAGGTGAGCTAAATATAAGCTAACACAATAATAAGTGGGAAATATTTAGAGTAGGCGAATATCTATTGCTGAAAAAGGCAAAGATAATATGAAAATTGCATCGAAATTTGTTTATAATAGCTCACGGAATTTACCAGTGAGATTGTTATGCTGACCATCGTTCAAGAAGCGCTAACCTTCGATGATGTCTTATTACTTCCTGCCTACTCTACTGTTCTCCCAAAAGATGTCTCTCTAAAGACACGTTTAACTCGCGGCATTTATTTAAATATCCCATTAGTTTCAGCTGCAATGGATACAGTGACTGAGTCACGTATGGCGATTGCAATGGCGCAAAATGGTGGTATCGGGATTTTGCACAAAAACATGGATATTGCTGCTCAAGCTGCAGAAGTACGCCGTGTGAAAAAATTCGAAGCGGGTATGGTGAAAGACCCTATCACTGTAAGCCCTGAAACTACAGTACGTGAACTGATTGCAATTACCTCTGCTAATAACATTAGTGGTGTACCTGTTGTTAAAGACGGCAAGGTTGTTGGTATTGTGACAGGCCGTGATACGCGTTTTGAAACCAATTTAGAACAACCTGTTAGCAACATCATGACAGGCCAAGATCGTTTAGTCACTGTACGTGAAGGCGAGTCTAAAGAAAATATTCAAGCATTATTGCAAAAACACCGTATTGAAAAAGTCTTGGTCGTTGGCGAGAGCAACGAACTTAAAGGCTTAATTACAGTGACTGACTTCCGCAAAGCTGAGAGTTATCCAAACAGTTGTAAAGATGATCTTGGTCGTTTACGTGTTGGTGCTGCGGTAGGTACAGGTGCTGATACACCAAGTCGTGTGGAAGCATTGGTTGAAGCTGGTGTTGACGTCATTGTTGTTGATACAGCACATGGCCACTCTGCTGGTGTAATTGAACGTGTACGTTGGGTGAAACAAAACTTCCCTCAAGTACAAGTGATTGGTGGCAACATTGCAACTGGTGATGCTGCATTAGCATTATTAGATGCAGGTGCAGATGCTGTAAAAGTGGGTATTGGTCCTGGTTCTATCTGTACAACACGTATTGTGGCTGGTATCGGTATGCCACAAATTTCTGCAATTGACAGCGTTGCTAGTGCACTAAAAGATCAAATTCCTTTAATTGCAGATGGCGGTATCCGCTTCTCTGGCGATATGGCAAAAGCGATCGGTGCGGGTGCAAGTACGATCATGGTTGGTTCATTACTTGCAGGTACTGAAGAAGCGCCGGGCGAAGTTGAGTTTTTCCAAGGTCGTTACTACAAAGCATATCGTGGTATGGGTTCATTAGGTGCAATGGCGGGAGCAACTGGTTCTGCTGATCGTTATTTCCAAGATTCAAAAGCGGGTGCTGAGAAGTTAGTACCAGAAGGAATCGAAGGCCGCGTTCCATATAAAGGCCCAATGGGTAACATCGTTCATCAAATGATGGGTGGTTTACGTTCATCGATGGGTTATACAGGTTCAGCTGTGATTGAAGATCTTCGCCAAAATGCGAAATTTGTGAAAATTACTTCAGCAGGCATGTCTGAGTCACATGTTCATGATGTAACGATTACTAAAGAAGCTCCGAACTATCGTGTTGGTTAGATTTTGGTAACCAAAACAATCAAGAAAGCCGTCAGTACACTGACGGCTTTTTGTTTTTGGTGTAAAGTAAATCCGATGAAAAGAGATATGGCGGAATAGCCATATATGAAATGAGCCACGGCTGAAGTGGCGTAAAAATGAGATAAGCTATGAGTTATTTTGGAACGGATGGTATTCGTGGAAAATTTGGGCAAATGCCGATTACGCCAGAGTTTGCTTTAAAACTCGGTTTTGCTGCAGGGAAGGTATTAAAACGAACGAGTCCGAAAAATAAACCACTTGTTGTATTAGGAAAAGATACTCGTTTATCCGGTTATATTTTAGAGTCTGCTTTGCAGGCGGGATTAAATGCTGCTGGTGTATATGTTCACTTACTTGGACCATTACCGACACCAGCTATTGCACATCTTACCCGTGCCTTACATGCACATGCAGGGATTGTTATTTCTGCATCACATAACCCATATTTTGATAACGGGATTAAGTTCTTCTCAAGTGAAGGTAAAAAATTACCAGATTCATTGCAGGAAGAAATTAATAAAGAATTAGAAAAAGATTTATTTATCGAAGACACTGCAAACTTAGGTAAAAGTGTTCGTGTGACCGATGCAAATGGTCGTTATATCGAATTTTGTAAATCTACATTCCCATATCATTTTGATTTAAATAATTTAAAAATTGTTGTGGATTGTGCTCACGGCGCTGCTTACAGCGTTGGCCCTTCAGTTTTCCGTGAACTCGGCGCTAAAGTTGTCGCTTTATACAATGAGCCAGATGGTTTAAATATTAATGAAAACTGTGGTTCAACTCATCCAGAGAGCTTACAAAAAGCGGTTGTGGAACATGGGGCTGACTTAGGTATTGCCTTTGATGGTGATGCTGACCGTGTAGTGATGGTTGATAAGTTCGGTAACTTAATTGACGGTGACCACATCTTATATATTTTAGCGACTCAGGCAAAAAACAAGCCAGCAGGTGTTGTTGGTACGTTAATGAGTAACATGGCACTTGAAGTGGCACTTGAAAAAGCAAATGTTGGCTTTGTCCGTGCAAAAGTCGGTGACCGTTATGTGTTACAAGCCCTAGAAGAAAACGGATGGGTAACAGGTGGTGAGCCTTCTGGTCATATTCTGACTTTAGACAAGAGCACAACAGGTGATGCGATTATTGCAGCATTACAAGTGTTAACCGTGATGGTTGAGCAGAACAAAGCGCTGCACGAATTGGTTCACGACTTTAAATTGTACCCACAAGTTCTTGTAAATGTACGTTTGGAACAAATGCTTGATCCATATTCTATTCCTGCATTAGTTGCTGAGTTCAATAAAGCTGAAGAGCAGCTCAAAGGACGTGGACGTATTTTAATTCGTAAGTCTGGAACTGAGCCAGTCATTCGTGTCATGGTTGAAGGTGATAACGAGCAAGAAGTGAAAACTTTAGCTGAACATTTAGCAAATGCAGTTCGTTCACAGGCACAAGTCGCATAAGGTGTATGGCATGAGTGATGTCATTAAAGACTTAAGTGAATTGCGCTTAAGCTATGAACAAGGTGAGTTGTACGAGACTCAAGTTGCTAGCAATCCCCACGAGCAATTTCTAGGTTGGTTTAATCATGCTTTAGCAGCTAACTTGCATGAACCGTATGCAATGTCATTAGCAACTGCGAGTGCTAGTGGTCGTCCGCATGTCAGAACTGTGTTGTTACGCGGTGCGACAGAAGCAGGTTATGATTTCTATACCAACTATGACAGTCAAAAAGGTATAGATTTGGCAGAAAATCCATATGCTGAATTGTTATTTTATTGGCCAAGTCTAGAGCGTCAGGTACGAGTAGGTGGGCATGTTGTAAAAATTCCTGAACAGGAATCTACAGACTACTATCATAAACGTCCACGTGATAGCCAGATTGCAGCTCATATCAGTACTCCTCAAAGTGGCAAAATTGAAAGTCGCGAATTGTTACAACAGCGTTTTCAAGACTTGCAACAACAAGTTCAAAGCCGTGAAGTACTCGATAAGCCGGAGTTCTGGGGCGGATATCGTCTACAGCCGGATTATTATGAGTTCTGGCAAGGGCGACCAAATCGTTTACATGACCGCTTGAGTTATGAAAAAATCGACGGTCAATGGACGTTGCACCGACTGATGCCTTAAATGACAAAAATACAAATTAAACAAAGACCTTTATTGACACGCCCTGAACAGTTTCAGGGCGTGCCTCCGTTTATTGCCGAAATTTTGGCAAGACGGGGCGTACAATCCGAGCAAGAACTAGAGTTAAAGCTTAAGAATTTATTGGCCCCTGAACTCAAAGGGTTGGACGCTGCTGTAGCATTAATGGATCAAGCCATCGATGAGCAGAAAAAAATAGTTATTGTGGGGGACTATGATGCTGATGGCGCAACCAGCACTGCTTTAATGATGCTCGTGCTTCGCGATATGGGAGCACAAGTCGACTATTTGGTACCGGATCGTTTTAAATACGGTTATGGACTTACTCCTGCCATTGCTGAGCTTGCTCATCACACCTATCAACCCGATCTATTAATTACGGTAGATAATGGTATTTCTAGTCATGCTGGTGTTGATGCAGCACATGCTCTAGGCATGCAAGTGATTATTACTGATCATCACTTAACGACTAAAGAAACACCACTTGCAGAAGCAGTGGTTAATCCAAATCAATTAGGCTGTGAGTTTCCAAGTAAAGCACTGGCAGGTGTGGGCGTCGCTTTTTATGTACTTGCCAATTTGGCGAGCCTACGCAATAGACAAGGCAAAAGCACAAGTAAAGTGACTCAATATTTAGATTTAGTCGCTTTAGGAACTTATGCTGATGTTGCTGTCCTAGATTATAACAACCGTATTTTGGTCGATGCAGGTGTAAAACGTATTCAGCAACATCAGTGTCGAGTGGGAATCTTAGCCTTACTCGATATTGCTGGTCGGGAAGCTACTTCAATACGTGCCCAAGATTTAGGTTTTGTGCTTGGACCGCGCATTAATGCTGCTGGACGTATGGAGAGTATGCGTATTGGGATCGAGTGTCTATTGGCCGAGACAATGGAAACTGCATACCCCATTGCTCAGCAATTAAATCAGTTAAATATCGATCGCCGTCAAATTGAAGGAGAGATGAAGCAACAAGCTTTATCTGCTTTAGACAGTTTACAACTCTCACAACAAGATATTCCGGCGGCGCTTGTTCTGTTTGAAGAAAACTGGCACCAAGGTGTAATCGGGATTGTCGCGGGACGTTTAAAAGAACAGTTTCATCGCCCAACGATTGTGTTTGCTCCAGATGAAGATGGTATTCATATTAAAGGCTCAGCACGTTCCATTGATGGGGTGCATATTCGAGATACCATTGAACAAGTTGCCGAACAACATCCTGAGCTGGTGAGTCATTTTGGTGGACATGCGGCAGCGGCAGGCTTAACGATTCGTAAAGAAAACTTTGAAGCTTTTAAAACCGTATTTAATGATTGTGTAGCTGCTATGGATGAATCAATCTTTCAAGCGACATTATGGACCGATGGTGAGCTACCTGTCTCTGCTTTGCAATTAGATACCTTAAACTGGATTGAGCAATTAGGTCCGTGGGGACAAAAATTTCCACTGCCTCAATTTGAAGGACATTTTAAAGTTATCGATTTTCGTTGGCTCAAAGAGACACATTTAAAGCTTAGATTAGCGATAGACCAATATAGTTTCGATGCTATTGCTTTTAATGCGGCAGGTCGCTTCGAGTTTGATCCGATGCGTGACCATGTGCATTTGGTTTATGAAATAGACCGTAATGTCTTTAATGGTAATGTGAGCTTACAGCTACGCATTGTGCATTTAAATCAATAAAAAAATCCGCTCAATTGAGCGGATTTTTTTAATCTAGGTTAGATTAGAAGCGGTATGCTGCACGAACACCATAAGTGTTGTCGTTATCACCGAATCCAACACGACCTTCAACACTTACTTGCTGATTTAAGAATTTTTTAGCATTGATACCAAATTCATCTTTATCAGTTAAGTCGTTGTTGTAGTAGTCCACACCTAAACTTAAAGTTTTATCCATGTAGTAGTCACCACGAACTTTATATTCGTCAAGGTCACCAAACGCACCATAAGCTTCAAGGTTTACGTCATGTTGACCAACTTGGGTTACATACTTAGCACGAACGGTAGGATCTGCACCGTCTTTACCGTCTTTCTCGTCGTAACCTTTAACACCTAGAGCAAGTAATAAACCAGGAGCTGGTAAATAACCTACTTCTGCAGCATAAGTAGTCACTTTACTGTCGATATTAGTGTTGTCGATTTCACGTTCGTTTCTGCCTACATCACCGCTAAGGTAAAAGTCAGAGTTAGGAACGAAGTACTCAACGCCTACGCCATATTGAGTGTCTTTTGTGCCGCTGTTATCGCCATAGTTAACATGTGCGTTAACGTTACTTGCACGGTTTAAGAATGCTGCTTCTGCAAGCGGTGCATTACGTGTTTGAACAGGGTTGAAATAATAAGTCCCATCAACACCGAATTTGCTTACGCTGCTGCCGTTATCTGGATCAAGATAATTGTAAGAACCACCAACTTCAGCTTGGTAAGCGTTTGCTGCGCCACTTACTGCAAGAGCAGATAAAAGAGCTGATGCAATTGCTAGTTTTTTCATGGAATCTCTCCCCTCTAAAAACGATTTTATAAATGTTTTGTTACAACTTTCAGTCTAGAGCAAAATCATTCACCGTCAATCTTGTCCAAGTAACTGGACTGTAACCATGTGCTTTTTATGTAACTATATTTAATTTAATATATTGATTTTAAATAATAAAAAAACAATGTTTTATTTTATTAAAAATGAGGAGATTTTGTGTAGAAACTTAAAAATGCTGGAAAAGTACCCAATTTTGTATGGGGATGTTACGAGTTAAGCTTAAAATCTACTGAAAGAAAATTAGCAAACTTATTCAATGAAATAAGAGTTAGCGATTAAAGCAGGTTCGAAGATAACCGTAGCTATGATAAAATATTCGACTGTTTATCTGCTTTTATGGGAACACTCGCGTGGAAATTAATCCTTATCTAAACCAATTGAAAGACTTAACTGATCGTAGCCAAACACTACGGGGGTATCTTTGACTACGATCTAAAAAAAGAACGTTTAGAAGAAGTTTTACGTGAGTTAGAAGACCCTGCGATCTGGAATGATCAAAACCGTGCTCAGGCAATGGCGAAAGAAAAGGGCGAACTAGAAAACGTTATTAATGTATTAGATGGCTTATCTACACAGCTTGAAGATGCAAAAGCAATGTTGGATTTGGCTGTAGAAGCTGATGATGAAAGCTTGCTTGAAGATGTTCAGTCTGAACTGAGTACTGCTGAAGAAGAATTAGCAAAACTTGAATTCCGCCGTATGTTTAGCAATCCAATGGACCCGAATCCTTGCTATGTCGAGATTCAGGCGGGTTCAGGTGGTACAGAAGCACAAGATTGGGCTTCAATGCTATTACGTATGTATATGCGCTGGATTGAACGTCATGGTTTTAAAGCAGAACTTATGGAAGTCTCTGACGGTGACGTCGCAGGTATCAAATCTGCAACAATTCGTGTTGAAGGTGAATATGCGTATGGTTGGTTACGTACAGAATCTGGTGTACATCGTTTAGTACGTAAATCACCATTTGACAGTGGTAACCGTCGTCATACTTCTTTCTCTGCGGTATTTATTTCTCCAGAAGTTGATGACAATATCGAAATTGATATTAATCCTTCAGATGTTCGTACTGATACTTACCGTGCATCTGGTGCAGGTGGTCAGCACATTAACAAAACCGATTCGGCAGTACGTTTGACGCATATTCCGACTGGTATTGTAGTGGCATGTCAGAACCAGCGTTCACAGCATGCGAACCGTGATCATGCATGGAAACAGTTACGTGCAAAATTGTATGAATTAGAAATGCAAAAACGTAATGAAGCCGCTCAAGCACTTGAAGACTCGAAGTCTGATATTGGTTGGGGTAGCCAAATTCGTTCTTATGTACTTGATGACTCTCGAATCAAGGATTTACGTACGGGTGTTGAAAATTCAAATACTGGTGCGGTTCTTGATGGTGACCTTGATCGTTTTATTGAAGCGAGTTTAAAACAGGGGTTATAAGAGTCTTTTGAACTTTTAATTCTCTATAACTCTTAAATTTTTAGCGATTAAAACGGCAAAGCAGTTCAGTGTTTGGAAGTTAATCGGAAAAATACGATATGAATATCGAAAAAAATAGATATGAATATCGTCAAAATACGATATTATGTTTCCGAAATGCTGAACAAAGCTTTGTTCGTTTACAAGACGTGTTGAGCCTATGGATATTGATGCAATTAGCAAAGCCCTAGCCAATCCTCTGCGTCGGCAGATTCTGCAATGGTTAAAAGAACCGGAGCATTATTTACCGGTAGAAGAGTGTGGTGGTAGTTTTGAAAAAGGGGTTTGCGCAGGTCATATTGAACGTTTGGGTAAAGTAGCTCAGTCTACGATGTCCAATCATTTGTCTGTATTACAGCAGGCGGGTCTCATTCAGGTCCAAAAATATGGACAATGGTCTTATTTTTCACGTAACGAAGCTTTGATTCAGCAATATATCGAACATTTAAAACAAACACTTTAAAACAAATAAAGTGTAAGTCGAGGCGATCATGGCTGAACTCAATACTCCCTTAACAGTTGGTGATTTTGAAATTAAAAATCGACTGGTAATGGCCCCATTAACACGTGCGCGTAGTGGCGAAAGCCGTGTTCCAAACGATTTAATGGTGGAATATTATCAGCAACGTGCAAATGCTGGTCTCATTCTCACTGAAGCAACAGTGATTGGTTCAAAAACCGTAGGTTATGCAGATACTCCGGGACTATGGTCACAAGAGCAAGCACAAGCATGGAATAAGATTATTGAAGCAGTTCATGCTCAAGGTTCAAAAATTGTAGTTCAACTGTGGCATGTGGGTCGTATTTCACATCCAGAGCTTTTAGATGGCGATATTCCTGTTGCACCGAGTGCGATTCAACCTGCGGGTGAAGTAAGTTTATTACGCCCTAAACGTCCATATGTAACGCCACGTGCGCTTTCAATTGAAGAAATTCAGGAAATTGTTGCTCAATATAAGCATTCAGCTGAATTGGCTAAAGCAGCAGGTTTTGATGGCGTTGAGCTACATGCAGCAAATGGTTATTTAATTGACCAGTTCCTTCAAAGTAATACTAACCAGCGTGATGATGAGTATGGTGGTCCGGTTGAAAACCGCGCTCGCTTGTTATTAGAAGTAGTTGATGCCTTTATTGAAGTGTGGGGCGCTGGCCGAGTAGGTGTGCATATTGCACCGCGTGGCGACTCGCATGATATGGGTGATGAAAACCCGCTAGCAACATTTGGTTATGTGGTTGAACAACTCAGCCAACGTAATGTGGCTTTCATTTTCTCTCGTGAATATGAAGCAGCTGATAGTATTAGCCCACAATTACGTAAAAAATTTAATGGTGTATGGATTGCCAATGAAAATCTGACACCAGAGTCAGCAAAACGTATCTTGCGTGAAGGTCAAGCAGATGCTGTATCTTTTGGTAAAGCATATATCGCTAATCCAGATCTTTTACAGCGTTTAGAACAAGGCTTACCATTAAATGAACTTCAACCAACGACTTTATATGCTAAAGGCGCTGAAGGATATACAGACTATCCGGCTTTAGAAGCTTCATAAGTTCATAATATTATTTAAATTTACTATATACTGAACTTGCTCTTTTGTGAGTTCAGTAAATAACTTTTCTTGTATATGGTAGAGTTTAGGTATCGAAACTCTGCCATTTTTTTTATCTATGTTATATTTTCCGCAGTTTTTGAATTTTGACTATTTGAGGCAAACCGCTTGGCGACCCCATTTTGGTACAACACCGCACTTCATTTATTAAAATCGTTTTATCGTTGGCGGATAAAAAGACGTGCAGAAAGTCTAGAATTATATCAGCAGGAATGTCTGGAAAGATTTGGGCCGTTTGAAGCACCGAAGAATGTAAAAGCGATCTGGTTTCATGCTGTTTCAGTCGGGGAAACCAATGCTGCACAGCCCTTAATTGAATATTACCTAAAACTTGGGCAGCCAGTCTTAGTGACCAATACCACGAAAACAGGTCAGGCTCGTGCCAAGTCACTTTTTCTAAAAGAACCATATTTAGATTTATTTCAAGCCGTTTATTTGCCTGTAGACCAGAAGCCTCTTTTAAAAAAATTTTTTGAGTTATATCAGCCAAAGCTTTTAGCACTGGTTGAAACTGAACTCTGGCCAAATTTAATCGATCAAGCCAAATTACAGCATGTACCTTGTTTGCTGCTTAATGCTCGGTTGTCAGAAAAATCTGCAAAGGGGTATGGTAAAGTCTCGGGTTTAACCGCAGGTATGTTAAAACAGCTGGACTGGGTGTTAGCGCAAGATAGTGCAACTCGTCAGCGTTATGTTGAGCTTGGTTTAGACGAACACAAAAGTCAGGTCGTTGGTAATATTAAGTTTGATATTCATGCGCCAGAGGCTTTTATTAAACAAGCTGCCCAATTGCATCAGCAATGGTATCTGGAAAATCGGCAGGTTGTGACGATTGCCAGTACACATGCACCCGAAGAACAACAAATTTTGGAAGCACTCGCACCTTATTTAAATTCAGATCGTGAGTTGGTGTGTATTGTGGTGCCTCGTCATCCTGAGCGTTTCGATGAAGTATTTGAAATTTGCCAAAATTTAAATTTAATTACGCATCGTAGAAGTATGGGCCAAAGTATTCATGCCAGCACGCAAGTTTATCTCGCTGACAGTATGGGTGAGCTCTGGTTATGGTATGCCTTAAGTCGGGTGTGTTTTGTAGGCGGTTCTTTAAATGAGCCGGGTGGTGGGCATAATATTTTAGAACCTATGGTTTTAAATGTACCTACTGTAGTTGGACCGCGTTATTTTAACTTTCAAACGATTGTCGATGAGTTCATTGATGAAAACGCTGTGCTTATTGCTCAAGATGCACAGCAGGTCGTTGATATCTGGTTAGCATGTCTGGCAGAACCTGAGGCGACTGAACAGTTAGTGGTACAGGCGCATAAAGTGTTGCAACGTAATCAAGGTTCCTTACAAAAACATATCGGGGTGATTAATCGCTATCTGGCCGAAAAATCATGAATATTGTTTTACTAGAGTCTGAAGATGTTCAATCGGATACATGGTCTATCCATTCAAAACGTCAATTACAGCATTTGCGTGAACATCTTGAGATTACAGTCGGCCAGAACCTGAAAGTTGGTATTCGAAACGGCGCCCGTTATATCACTGAAATTGTTTCGATGAATGAGCATGAAGTCCGTATACGGCCTATTCGTGAAGAATTACTACCAGCAAAACTTCCGGTTCATTTAATTGTAGCTTTACCAAGACCTAAAGTTTTACGCCGTCTAATTATGGACAGTGTGACTTTAGGGGTTGAAAAGATAAGCTTGATTCATAGTTATCGTGTTGATAAAAGCTATTGGCAAACTCCTTTTTTACAGCAAATAGACAACTACGTTACGCTGGGACTTGAGCAAGCAGGCGATACAATTGTTCCTGAAATTCAACTCTATAAACGCTTTAAACCTTTCGTTGAAGACGTCTTGCCAAGTTTAATTACGCAGGAAACACCTGCCTATGTGGCTCATCCTTATGCTGAGCAGCGTATGCCAATTAATATTAGCCATGCTTGTAGTGTAGTGGTCGGGCCGGAAGGGGGATTTATTCCTTACGAAGTAGATTTGCTCATAAAAAACGGCTGCCAAGCTATGAGCTTAGGCAACCGTATTTTAAGAACCGAAACGTCTATTTCTTATATTTTAGGTCGTTTGTTTAGCTGATGTTTCAGGGTTTAAAGCTGGTGGATTAGATACCATTTTTAATTCCTGAATTGGGTAAGGAATATCAATATCATTTTCATTGAAAGCTTGTTTTACTTGAGCTTGAATATTACTAATAGATGAAGAGATATCAGTTTCAGTGGTATCAACCCACCAGCGTACAGTCAGGTTAACCGAGAAATCTGCTAAAGCTGTGACGTTAACCGAAAACGCAGGCTGACTCAGTACATTTCGGTCATTGTTGAGAATATCTAAAATAATCTGTTTTGCTTTTTGCTCATCATCATCATAGCCAATTCCGACTACGAACTCACAGCGTCGTTGTTGATAAGCAGTATTAACAGTTAAGGCACTTGTATAAACCGTTGCATTTGGAATAACAATACGGCGACCATCCGGTGAGCGTAGGAAGGTTGCACGGATCTGGATGTCTTCTACAGTTCCTTCAAGTGAATTCACCACAATTGAATCGCCAATACGGAATGGCTCGCTCAATAAAATCAAAATACCTGAAAGTAGGTTTTGGAAAATATCTTTAAATGCAAAACCAATGGCGACCGAACCGATACCTAGCGCACTCATAAGCTGGCCTGGTGTGAACCCTGGAATCATAATGACAAGGGCTATTAAGAAACCAAAGAATAAGATCGCTGTACTACCGACACGGTTTAAAACTAAAACTAGATTTTGACGAGTATAAGAGCGATTTTCTAAAGTCTTACGAACAAAGAACTTAAATAATTTGGTCAGTAGCCAAAAAATAAGAAAAACAACAATCGCAATGCAGATATAAGGTACACGTTCCCAAAAACTATCTACGATTTTGTCGATAGTGGTATAGGCATCATGGTATTTCTCGGTATGCGCTAAAACTGTTTGAGTGGTTTTAGTACCTGCTTCTTGCAAAAGTTCGCCTGTATTTTTTGCAACATCCGTTAAGGATTTTTGTTCATCAGCCACGACAAGTCTCTAATTGAATAAATTCAGAAAGCCTTTTCAGCTTCCATCATAGTAGGAGATAAAATGTGCGCCTACTATAATGAGTTCATCTAAATAATAAAGTGTTTTTTAATTAAAAGTATTCCGTTCCTTTTTGTAAGATTTGTGTCGGGGTTTGAATAGTATCGGTACCAGAGAAGTAGTAAAAAAAGCCTGCTGTAGAAATAAGGCTAATTAAAATAGCGATTAAAATAAGCCAAGCCATCAGTTTTTCTATAAACGTTGAAGGCCGAACAGGACCATATTGATTAGTGCCCGCTGTACCAGAAGCAAGCAGTAAATAAAGCATAAAAAAGAACTGAACGACTGGAATAAATAACAGTAGTCCCATCCAGCCACTTTTATTTAAATCATGTAGGCGTCGAACGACCAGAATAATGTTGAGATAGATCAGAAATAGCCAGAAAGCCCAGACCATTAAAGCACTTATACCGGAGAGAGAGCTGTAAAATTCAAAATTAAAAAGATCACTTGAAAGCTGAAAACTTCCAAGAAACGAAGCCAGTATAAAATAGCCCACGATTGTGACTAAATAAATCAGGCCATATCCACCCAAATAACTCATTCGGTTAAAGCGGCCATGAATTGAAAAAGGGCTGTCTTTAAACGGGAGTTGAGGTGGACGTGAAGAGGGAGTTTCGGCAAACATCTTATTTTATTCCTGCACTGCTTCTAAAAGCTAAAATAAACTTTGTTGATGGTCAAAACCATCAAAACTTAAAAAAATTATAAAAGTAAAAGCTATAGACAAATGTTTTAAATCAACTTAATTTTATAAAAATGTTCACAATTTCGTATGCTTGAGTAAGTGATTAATATATGACCAAAGTCGCATTGTCTAGGCTTTGAAAGAGTCATCATACTGAAAAGGCAAACAAATAAGATCCAGTAAAATAATAGCCACAGTCTCGAGATGGGATGCACAAGATCAAGGAAGTTGCGTATGAATGAGATCTATCCAGTACCAGAGGAATTTAAAAAAACAGCTCGTACTGTTGAAGCAGACTACTTTAAACGTTATCAACACTCTATCGAGAACCCAGATGAATTCTGGGCAGAGCAAGCTAAAATTGTCGATTGGATAAAGCCATTTACCCAAGTTAAAAATACCAGTTTTGACAAAGACAATTTCAAAATTGAGTGGTTTGCTGATGGTGAGTTGAACGTTTCAGCAAACTGTTTGGACAGGCATCTTAAAGAACATCCACATAAACCTGCCATTATTTGGGAAGGTGACCATCCTTCTCGTCATAAAATCGTTTCTTATAAAGAATTACACGATGAAGTCTGCCGCTTTGCCAACGTTTTGAAGAAATATGGCATTGGTAAAGGTGACCGCGTTGTGCTGTATATGCCAATGGTGACTGAGGCTGCAATTGCCATGTTAGCCTGTGCCCGTATTGGTGCAGTTCACTGTGTGGTATTTGGTGGCTTCTCGCCAGACTCTTTGGCAAGCCGTATTGAAGACAGCCAAGCTAAACTTGTAATTACCGCAGACTCAAGCCTACGTGCCGGTAAGCTGTTACCACTTAAAGAAAATGTCGATTTGGCTTTAGCATTGCCGGGTACCGAATGTGTTGAAAATGTGATTGTGGTTTACCGTAATGCAAACCCAATCGAAATGAAGCCAGGCCGTGATTTGTGGTATCACCTTATTATTATGGAGGTGGATGCTGACTGTCCTCCAGAACCAATGAAGGCAGAAGACCCTTTATTTATTCTTTATACCTCAGGCTCAACAGGTAAACCCAAAGGTGTGTTGCATACCACAGGCGGTTATCTGGTCTATGTAACCAGTACTTTCAAAGAAGTCTTCGATTTAAAACAAGACGATGTGTATTGGTGTACAGCCGATATTGGTTGGATTACAGGGCATAGTTATCTGATTTATGGTCCGTTGGCAAATGGTACGACCACCTTAATGTTCGAAGGTGTACCTCAATATCCAACATGGGCACGTCTTGGTCATGTGGTCGATAAACATAAAGTTTCTATCTTGTATACAGCGCCAACTGCGATTCGTGCCATGATGCGAGAAGGTGATTCGTATGTACGTGAAAGTAATCGTAGCAGTTTACGTTTACTTGGTTCGGTTGGTGAACCTATTAACCCAGAGGCTTGGAACTGGTACTACAATGTTGTTGGCGAAGGCCGTTGCCCGATTGTTGATACATGGTGGCAAACTGAGACAGGTGGTATTTTGATTGCGCCATTACCGGGTGCAACAGCTTTAAAACCAGGTTCGGCAACGCGTCCTTTATTTGGTATTCAACCAGCCATTGTAGATGGTGAAGGTAACGAGTTAGAAGGTGCAGCTGAAGGTAACCTTGTGATTAAAGATTCATGGCCAGGCCAGATGCGTACTATTTGGGGGGACCCAGACCGCTTTATTGAGGCGTATTTCTCAACCTTCAAAAATACTTATTTTACAGGTGATGGCGCCCGCCGTGATGAAGATGGTTATTACTGGATTACAGGTCGTGTTGACGATGTCTTAAACGTTTCAGGCCACCGTCTAGGTACGGCTGAAATTGAAAGTGCTCTTGTTTCACATGAATCAGTAGCAGAAGCAGCCGTGGTAGGTATGCCGCATGATATTAAAGGACAAGGTATTTGTACTTTCGTGACCTTACAGGCGGGTGTTCCAGAATCGGAAGAGCTGCGTAAAGAGTTAATTAACTGGGTACGTAAAGTACTCGGGCCAGTAGCTTCACCAGATGCATTGCATTGGGCGCCAGCATTACCTAAAACGCGCTCTGGCAAAATCATGCGCCGTATTTTAAGAAAAATTGCGGCAAACGAGCTTGATAGTTTGGGCGATACCTCAACCTTAGCTGAACCTGCTGTAGTAGAGCAGTTAATTGCAACGGTTTATCCCGATAGACAAAAATAATCTCTAAAAAAGCCCCTAAGGGGGCTTTTTTATTAAGCACCATTAAGAGCTTGCTAGAAAGTCAGTCGTATTTTGTACATTTGCAAATGTACTAAGCGCAGTTAAAAAAGCTATTTGCACGTCTTCAGCTTTTACGGTCTTTCCAGCATAGCTTAAATCACGTGTTGCGGTGGCATCTGCAATTAAGATAGGTTGATAGCCAAGCTCTTTGGCTGCACGTGTCCCTGAATCAATACACATATGTGTCATCATGCCTGTAATCACGAGTTGATCAATTTGGTGCGCTTTTAAAAGTTCTTCTAAATTAGTTTCTAAAAAACTATTGGGATAATGCTTAGTTACAACCAATGAATCATTATGAACATGCAGTTCGGGATGAAGTAAAACCCCATCTGTATTTTCTTGAAAAAAACTGGCTTGTGGCGGGTTAATATGTTGCACATAAATAATCGGTAAATCTTTTTCATTAAAATATTGCTCGAGCTGTTTTATTTTATCGAGCGCTTGATCTGGTCCAACCAATTCCATTTTGCCATTTTTAAAATAATCATTTTGTACATCGATAACTAACAGTGCTTGTTTCATGAAAACACTCTTGTTGATATGAGATAAAACAAGATTATTCTCTGCTTGAAAAATCGGCTATAGTCAAATGAAAGCATTATCGCAAGTTTTCTTTCGCCATGAAAAATGAATATTGAATTAGACCCGATTGATCTAAAAATTATTGCATTACTCAAGCAAGATTCCCGTTTAACAAATAAAGAAATTGGTCAGCGTGTCCATCGAACGGGGCAGGCTGTAGGTGCTCGAATAGCCCAGTTGATGGATGCAGGAGTTATTAAAAACTACACCATTGCCGTGCAATACATACATAAACAATTTATTCATTTACATTTAAATGAACAACGCGCTTTTGAAGAAATTGAAAATTTGGTCAAGCAATACGAACAGATTGATGAATGCTTTAAGGTTATGGGGAATGCCTGTTATATGATTGTTAGTCATTTTGAACCTGCAGCATTAAATGAATTTATTGAGGTTCTTTCAAAATGGTGCCGCTATTCAGTTGAAACTGTTGTTCGAGAAGTTGAGAAATCTTAAAAAATAAAAGCTCCAAGCCGAGTCTTGGAGCCAATAAAACTTTATTTTAATTTGTTGTTTTTATTATCTTGCGCTGTTTAACTGGAGTTTTTTAGGCTGATTTAGCTGGGATTTCTACCTCCTTTTCCTGTTGAAGTTCTAACTGACGAACGAGCGGCAGAACTTTTTCTCCGAAATATTCCACCTCTTCAATAAAGTGTAAGAAACCGGAAAGAACCAAATCGACACCTACATTTTTAAGCGCCACAATACGCTCTGCAATTTGCTGAGGTGTACCAATTAAATTGGTTTTAAAGCCATCGTTATATTGAACTAAATCTTCAAAAGTTGATTTTGCCCAGTTGCCTTCTTGTTCTGGTGAAGCCGCACCCGCTTCACGAGTTGCATCGCCAAATGCATTGACTGCTTCAGTATTGGCTTTATCAATAATTTCTTGAAGTACTGCTTTAGCTTCTTCTTCCGTATCTCTGGCAATAATGAACGCATTTACCCCAATTTTGACATGGTGATTATTGGCTTTTGCTTTGGTACGAATATCTTCGACTTGTTTTTGAATTTCTTCTACAGTATTACCATTGGTGAAATACCAGTCGGATACACGAGACGCCATATCTCTTGCTGCACGTGAACTGCCGCCCTGAAAGACTTCAATATGTGGTTTTTGCAGAGGTTTTGGCTTAAGTGTGTAGTTCTGGAATTGGTAATACTTACCATCGAAACTATAGTTATCTGTGGTCCAGATTCCTTTTAGCGTGCGAATAAACTCTTCAGAGCGAACATAACGCTCATCATGCTCAGGCCATTCTTCGCCAATAGCATCAAACTCACCTCTGAACCAGCCACTTACCACATTAATGGCAATACGACCTTGAGTTAGATAATCTATCGTCGCGAGTTGTTTAGCTGCAAGTGCCGGTTTCCAGGGGCCGGGCAGAATAGCCGCAATCACTTTAAGTTTCTCAGTTTTTGCAAGTAATGCATGACTGAAACTCACAGACTCATGCTGGTTTTCTGCCCCATAGCCCGCCGTAAAACGAATTTGGGTGAGCGCATATTCAAAACCATTGTTTTCGGCTGCCTGTGCAAGTCGAACATTGTAGTCATAACTCCAGTCTGTACGCTGTTCGATGTTACTTACGACAAGGCCACCACTTACATTTGGTACCCAATAAGCAAATTTAATTGGTTGTTGTAATTGCGTCATGGTGCTCTCTCCCCATTCGTTATTTTTATTTAGCTATATTGCGCTTAGGCAACATGCGTTAATGATTTACCGGACTTATGATGCAAACGAGATTCTGCTGCATCGAGATTTGGTACAGCTGCTGAAGGCAATACTTCTTCTTGCTCAATTTGCTTGTTAATACCGAGCTCTTGATTCGCTTGCTGAGATTTAGGTTTAACCACTTCAGCACGTTTACCTTTCGCTGGCGCCCATTCTAAAATTGGCAATGCACGCGCTACGGCTAGCGTAATACGGTCAGATAACTGTTCACTTTTCACCGTATATTCAGGAGTAAAGTCGCGATCTGTTGCGTATACGCCAATTGGTAAAGTTTGCGCCTGAAAGAAGCTAAACAATGGGCGAAGCTGATGCTCAAGTACGAGTGCATGACGATCACTACCGCCTGATGCAGCTAAAAGTACAGGTACATCTACTAATGCAGTTTGTTCAACGAAGTCAAAAAAGTGTTTGAAAAGGCCTGTAAAAGAAGCACGGTAAACAGGCGTACCAACAATTAAGGCATCTGCTGCTTCAACCGCTGCAAGGTCATCTTGTACGCGCTGTGGAAGCTGGTTGCGATAAAATGCGCCGCCTAATAAGGGCCCGATTTCACTCAATTTAATAAAGTGAACTTTAATATCAATTGCTTCAGATAACTCATCAAGAATGGCCTGAACCAGACTTTCGGTTTTAGATGGCGTATTCAAACCACCAGAAACAGCAACAATATTTAAGGGTTTTGATGATGCGATACCAGTCATGATTTGGTTCCTAAGCCTAAAAAAGAAGATTGGACTTATTAATCAACAATGCTGGCGAACTGTAAAATAACGAAATTGGTCAACCTTATCAGTTTTAAATATAAAACCCGAATAGTTGATTTTTATTATTTAATAGTGAGTTAAATAACTGTTTTTATTTTATATAATTATTGGTGATATATTTTTTAGAATAAAAATAAAGCTTATATAAAAAACAGATTAATTTTGATTAAAAGGTAAAAAACATCTGAAAATCGAAGCAAAGGTCTGTATTTAACAACATTTTGCATAAAAATGGATAAGATGAGCATATCTTTCATCTAAATAGTAGGGTTACAATAGGCCATACTTATGCTCAAGATTACTTTAATCGCTTATGAATATTTTAATCGTTGATGATCATCCTTTGTTTCGTCATGCTTTGATTCAAGCAGTACGTTATAGCCTGCCGCAGGCACAAATTCATGAAACAGCTTCGGTTGATGAGTTTTATGAGCGTTTGGAAAATGGGGCAGAACCTGATCTGGTATTACTCGATTTAAACTTACCGGGTGCTTCAGGCTTTTCGGCTCTGGTCTATGTAAGAGCACAATATCCATCTATTCCTATTATTGTGGTTTCTGCACACGAAGAAGCGTCAATTATTCAACGTGCAATTGCGCATGGTGCAATGGGTTATATTCCTAAATCGGCTCATCCAAGTCATATTGGCGAAGCAATCCGTCAAGTGTTAGATGGGGAAATCTGGTTGCCGCCAAACTTGCCATCGAATATTAATCTTGACCCGAGAGCGGCAGATGAAACTGCTTTAGCTGAACGTATTCAGTCGTTAACGCCTCAGCAATTCCGAGTTTTGATGATGGTTGCAGAAGGTTTATTAAATAAACAAATCGCTTATGAACTCGATGTTTCAGAGGCTACTATCAAAGCGCACGTAACCGCTATTTTTAGAAAACTAGGCGTACAAAATCGTACACAGGCTGTATTGGCAATTAGTGCATTAAATATTGAAGATAAAAAAATCTAAAATAAAAAAGACCTCAATTGAGGTCTTTTTTATATGTTCCACTTAGGCAAGGCAATCTTGCTTAGGTGTTAGGCTGTCGCAGTACAGTGGGTTAAGCGCACATTGCAAATCATCAATTTGTTCTTGGGTCACATAGCCTTTGCTTTTTAAATATTCAGCCACGCGGTCATCACGCAAGCTTAAGAAAGCCGCATCATAAACACCTAAATCAACAAAGAGAGCTGCGGTTTCTAGGCTATTGAACCGATCAAGGAAAATATCATTGCCATACATTAAGAAGATATGGTCAAGTTTTGCTTTTTCATCTACATGCAAACGTTCAGCAAGTTGATGTGGAGGTGTCTTAATAAACAGCAAGTCAGAAAGCTCATCGAACTGAGTCATATCTAACAGGTTTTCTCCGAGTTTGACATGACCAAGCCAAGCCTTGAAAACCAGAACAGCGCCACCGCGTAGAAGCATACTCCAGATTTGATGGCGTGTCTCATGGTCAAGGTTTTCACTTTCAGCAGTAAGAACTTTTAAGAAGTTCTCTTCTTGTTGGGCTAATTTATCAAATAAACCTAAGCCTTGCGGATGATATGCAGCAGGCGCAAATACATCAAAATTTAGATCATGAAATACATTAAGTGCGAGAGGTACAGCACACTGATAAATAGTATTGAGTGCTTTGATATGTGCTTCGCTCAGCTTGCTATGCGGAAAAATACTTTGCCAATCTAACTCAGGAAGTAGGGCATTGGCACTGTATTGACGATAAAATTGTTGAGACGAGAGTTGCCCTTGTGGGGTGTTATCAGAAATATTCATGGCAGTTATCCTTTGCATTCATTCTAGAGCAGTGAAGCTATATAGATTGGAAATCGATTTGATAATTCGTTATACAATTTAAAAATTCGTTTTGAATATTTATGTGTCATGAAGAATGCAAGTAGAATACGACTAAAGTCGTATAAGGTGATTTTTTGTAAATAATCTATTATAAAAACAATGATTTATTAAATTGTAACTAAGTATACAAGTGTTCACTTACAAAAAAGGTGGGCTTTGCCATAGAAAAAAAGGCATTGGAAATTTTGGTCAATGATTTACTGGGTAAAAGTAGACTTTTTGAGCAGTTCTGCCTATTGGCTTAAATTCAGTCAAACATTTTTGCCAAGAACCGCTCCCCAAACTTATTAAAGGTTGGGAAGCGATAAATGATTAGTCTGTCGTGCTGGCAATTTTAAGCCCAGATAACCATGCTCTTAATGAAGCAGGTTTTAACGGTTTTTTGAGTAAAACAATATTCAGTTCTTTTAATTGCTGCGGTAATTCAGGGTGCGAGTCCGCTGTAATTAAGGCAACAGGAACATCTTCTTGACGATTTTTAGTAATAAAATCAACGCCAAGTTGATTGTGGTTTAAGTGCTGGTCAATGAGCCAAACCTGTATATTCTCTTTTTGAATAATTTCTAGCGCCTGTTCAGGTTCAGTCGCTTTGAAAACTTGATAACCCCATCTTCCTAATAAACTACTCATTCCTTCAAGAATAGTTTCATCATTGTCTAGGCACAAAATACGGTAGGCTTTAGTTTTTAAAGGTACGGCTTGTACAGCTGGTGTTGCAACTTTTGGTGGCTCGACAATAGGTACTTCAATCATAAAGCATGAGCCTTTGCCCAACTCCGAGTAAACATGAACAGGGTAATTTAGCAAACCTGTCATACGTTGTACGATGGCAAGTCCTAGCCCTAAACCTTGTTCACCCCAAGGTGATAAGTGCCCACAGCGTTCAAACTCTTGGAATAGCTTAATCCGTTGTTCTTCGGCAATACCTGGTCCAGTATCCCAAACCCCAATTCGAATATGTCCAGACTGCTGCGCAGAGCGGAGTACGCCCACCACCACTCGACCTTTGGCGGTATAACGCAAAGCATTACTGACAAAGTTCTGAATAATACGACGAATCCACTGCGGGTCGGTATCGATCCAGAAAGACACATCGTGGACTTTCAGTGAGATATTTCGCTGAGCAGCGATCGATTTAAACTGCAACTCAAGATCACTGAGTAAATCATGTAATGGATAAGGTTGTCTCTTTGGCTGTATGGTGCCGCCTTCCAAACGCGCAATATCGAGTAGGGCAGATAACATACTTTCTGCACCATAGAGTGCTCGGTCAAGCTGTTGTAGGGTCTGGCGGTCTTCTTCGGTCGAAATACTTTGCTCAAGAACAGTACTAAACAGACGAGCAGCATGCATAGGCTGTAATAGATCGTGACTTGCCGCGGCAATAAATCGACTTTTTGACATATTGGCCATATCAGCTTGTTCACGTGCAAGCTGTTGTTCAGTTAAGGCATCGGCAAGTTGTTGTGTTCTATCTTTTACGCGTGCTTCAAGTACGGCTTCGTTCGCACGGAAGGCCGTAATATCGGCAAATGTCGTTACAAAGCCTCCACCTGCGATTGGATTTCCTCGCATTTGAATTACACGGCCATCTTTACGAATACGTTCAAATTCGTGAGCACTTCCCACTTTCATCCAGTGAAGACGTTTACGCACATGTTCCTCAACTGAACCGGGACCACATTCACCGCGTTCGGCGTTATAGCGAATGAGGTCGGCAATTGGGCAGCCTACATAAACGAGGTCTTTTGGGTAACCAAACAGTTTTAAATATTGATTGTTCCATGCGACCAAACACATATTTTTATCAACCACGCTTACCCCTTGGGTCATGTGGTCAATCATGGTCATAAGAAGGTTCTGATTAAAACGTTGCCACTGCGATGCTTGGTCTAAAATATTAGCCACTTGCCCTAAAGCGAGGCCGTTATTAATCATTGCTGTTGTGAGCAACGTACGTGCAGAAGCGGCACCGATAATACCGGCCAGATATTGCTCGGTAAAACGCCACCACATGCCATTGGCAATACTATTTGGGTTGAGGGTGAGGTGATTTTGCTCACAAAAGTTCTCGAACGCTTGCGTAGTGGGTTGCTCACCCGTAATTCTTTTGGCTAGGGCAAATAAATCACCCACTTTTAAGCGGGCCGCATCATGAGGAAGATAGGTTAAATCAGTAGATGTGTGCGGTGATGGTAAAGGCTTTGTTTCATAATAAAAGAAGCTTTCTGCCTGAATTTGTTCAGCGACGCTTGGCCGATAAATTTTTGAAATCCAGATATATAAAACAATATTTAAACCGAGTGACCAAATAACACCGTGAGTTAAAGGTGCAAATGACTCAAAACCAAATAAAGATTCCGGGCGTAGGGCATTAATGCCGAAAGGACCGAAAAGTAAAATACTTTGAGCAGTTTCCTGATAGGCTTCAGGCAAGCTACGCAAAATAGTTGGAAATAGTAATGTATAACTCCACATTAAAAATCCAATAATAAGTCCTGCATAGACGCCTTGACGGCTTCCGCCACGCCAATACAAACCACCAATCAGTGCAGGTGCAAACTGTGCTACAGCACTAAAGGCCAATAAGCCGAAAACTGAAAGTTGGTTAATGTCATTAAAGAAATGGAAGAATAAAAAGCCAAGTAGCATCACCGCAACAATACTGATACGGCGGCTAAATTTAAGAACTTTAGGTAAATGCTTATCGTGACGTGACAGCAACTTAAATCGCCATAGAGCAGGCATAATCAAGTCGTTACTGAGCATAATAGACAATGCTACTGATGACACCAGTAACATACCTGTTGATGCAGAGAACCCGCCTAAAAAGGCCAGTAATGCCAGCCACTCTTGGTTATAACTTAAAGGCAATGACAGCACAGCCACATCAGGCACGGTCAGAAACTTCGGTGCGGCATGTAAAGCCCAGCTTGCAATCGGAATAATGGCAAGAATAGTTAAAATGAGATAAACCGCGAACCATTTACGGGCACCGCGAATATGCTTCTCATCGCGGAGTTCGACCACAGCCACGTGGAACTGACGTGGTAAGCAAATAATGGCTAAGCCCGCCAATAATGTTTGAATCCAGAAGGTTTCGGGTACACCAAAGAGCTGAACTTCCTGAAAAGTCTGGTTTACATCAGAGGTCATTTGGCTCAGGTTGGCCGGTGATTCAAAAATAAAAAATAAAGCGACACAAAGTAAGGCAAATAACTTCACAAATGACTCAAATGCAACCGCAAGCATGAGGCCGCCGTGTTGCTCCGTGTTTGCAATCTGCCTTGTACCAAAAATCATGGCTAAAATCGCAAGCACACTGGTGAGCAATAACACGCTGTTGGTCGTCGTATGAATATGCGAGCTTTGCTCCATAATGACCGAGGTACTTAAAGCAATCGCACGCAGCTGTAACGCGAGGTAGGGGATAATCGCAATAACGGCAAGAATAGTGACCAATGATGCGAGTACACCACTTTTACCATAGCGTGCCGCGACAAAGTCAGCGATTGACGAAATCGCATGATGCTGACGAACTCGACCTAGACGCCGCCAGATGTCATAACCAAACCAAACAAATAACAGTGGACCTAAATAAATAGGTAAGAAGATAACGCCTTCACGTACGGCAGCCCCAGTTGCCCCATAGAATGTCCAAGAGGAACAATAGACACCTAAAGTTAAGCTAAATAAAAACATACGGCCACGCGTGCTAAGACGACTGGCATGCCTCTCACCAAAAAAAGCACAGACAAATAAAAGCGCAATATAAAGAGTGAGCACCCCAATAATCAGCCAGCTGTTCATATGACCTACATAAGTGAAACCTTATGCCTATCATAACCCAAGCCGAAACAAAGCTATAAATTGATTAAATTTTAACGACCAAAGTCTAAGTTACGACTGAGCTGGAATCTTGCTAACTTTAATAATGAAAAAATACATTAAAAAAAGTGACCAAGGTTGGGCACTATGTAAGGAGTTTGGTTATGGATCAAAGCCAAGTAGAACAGATTCTACGTAATCCAAAGTTTCAAAAAATGGTCAAGAAAAAAAGTGCATTAAGCTGGACGCTCACAATCATCATGTTAGTGCTTTATGTGGGCTTTATGCTACTTGTGGGCTACAACAAAGAATTTTTGATGAGTTCCTTTAGTGGTGGTGTAACGACATGGGGGATCCCGCTAGGTTTAGGAATTATTGTTTTATCTTTCCTACTTTGTGGTGTGTATTCCTATATCGCAAATAATACCCTTGACCAATTGAGTGAAGAAGCGTTGAAGGAAGTTGAAGCCATCACGCATGAGAAAGGACTACACTAATATGAAATGGAATTCATTCAAAGCGAAAGCCTTATTGGCAGCAGCATCGCTATATTCAACTGTTGCTATGGCAAGCCCGGACTTAGGTGAAGCAGAACAGCAAGCCACCAACTGGCATGCCATTATCATGTTTATCATCTTTGTTGGCTTTACCTTGTTTATTACCAAATGGGCGGCTAAACAAACTCAATCGGCGCAAGACTTCTATACTGCTGGTGGTGGGATCAGTGGTTTCCAAAACGGTTTGGCGATTGCGGGTGACTATATGTCTGCGGCGTCATTTCTTGGTATTTCTGCAATGGTGTTTAGCTCAGGTTTTGACGGCTTGCTCTATTCACTCGGGTTCATGGTCGGTTGGCCAATCGTTTTATTCTTGGTGGCAGAACGCTTACGTAACCTTGGTAAATATAACCTTTCTGACGTAGTGTCATTCCGTCTTGAAGAAAAACCAGTTCGTACTTTAGCTGCTTTCAGCTCACTTGTTGTAGTCGCGTTCTATTTGATTGCACAAATGGTAGGGGCAGGTCAGCTCATCAAACTATTATTTGGTTTGAACTATAACATTGCAGTTGTGATTGTCGGCTTGCTCATGATGGCATACGTTATTTTCGGCGGCATGCTAGCAACCACATGGGTACAAATCATTAAAGCAGTGATGTTATTAAGTGGTGCAACGTTCATGGCCTTTATGGTGATGAAAGCGGTTGGTTTCAGCTTTAGTAACATGTTCACCCAATCAATTGAAGTGTTCAGTAAAGTTCATGATGTAAGCTTTGAAGATGCTGCAAAAATTATGGGACCAGGTAAACTTGCCGCAAACCCGATTGATGCCTTATCTCTTGGCTTGGCACTCATGTTTGGTACAGCAGGTCTTCCACACATTCTTATGCGTTTCTTCACGGTAAAAGACGCAAAAGAAGCGCGTAAATCGGTTGTCGTTGCAACAGGTTTTATTGGTTACTTCTATCTTTTAACTTTCATTATTGGTTTCGGTGCGATCCTTTTCGTATCAAATAACCCGCAATTCCTTGATGTTGCGAAAATGGCAATGACCGGCAAACTTGAGCTTGTTGGTGGTAACAATATGGCAGCCGTGCATTTAAGTGACGCTTTAGGCGGTGACTTATTCATGGGCTTCATTTCAGCAGTAGCGTTCGCAACGATTCTTGCTGTTGTTGCTGGTTTAACGCTTTCAGGTGCATCTGCGATCTCACACGATTTATACGCTAACGTATTTAAAAAAGGTCAAACCACTCCAGCTTCTGAGCTTCGCATGTCAAAAATCGCGACGCTTGGTTTAGCAATCTTTGCCATGATTTTAGGTATTTTGTTTGAAAAGCAAAACGTAGCATTCATGGTAGGTTTAGCATTCTCTGTAGCGTGTTGTGCAAACTTCCCAATTCTTGTTCTTTCAATGTTCTGGAAAGGTTTAACAACTCGTGGTGCGGTCATTGGTGGTGTAGTTGGTCTTGTAACAGCGGTTGTACTCATTATTCTGTCTAAAGCAGTATGGGTAGATACTTTAAAAATCTCTGACACCCCAATTAACCCGTTCAATGGTCCTGCATTATTTGCAATGCCTTTGTCGTTCCTTTGCTGCTGGTTCTTCTCGGTAACTGACAGCTCAGCACGTGCGAAAAAAGAACGCGCTTCTTTCGATGCTCAATATGTTCGTTCAATGACAGGTATTGGTGCTTCTGGTGCATCAGACCACTAAAATCACAACCACTTGAACATCTCAAAAAAGCCCTACGGGGCTTTTTTATTTATCTCATAAAGTGTATTGAAAGAAGCTCCTTAATAAAGAACAACTTGTTTATCCTATTTTTTGTACAGTATGATTTTCTATAATCCAAAACATAATGAAAAAATGGAAAATAATTAAATGCGATCTATCATTGAATTCTGGTCGAGCTTTCGATTGTTGCCTTCTGCATGGCTGCTGTTGGTGCAATTCATTTTACTTATTCTGGCTATGCTGACTTTTGATAATGAGGCTTACAGGACCTTAACTTGGGCGCTAGGGGTACTTGCATTACTCATTATTGCTAAAGTTATTCGCCAAACACCCATGTTCACTTTTCTCGGTCTCGCATTTGTCAGTGGGGCAATTATAGCTTCGGTCTTTATTTTATTAGGCTATAGTAATTTAACCATCCAGATTTTTGCCCATAGCTGTGAAGCCTTAGCTTACTTTTCGGCTGCTTATGGTTTATTTCGCTATATGTTTGCCGACCGATATTTAACCCGCGATGAGTTGTTTGCAGCTGCCGCAGTTTTTACCTTGCTGGCTTGGGGATTTGCATTTTTATATAACATTTGTCAGTTACTCATTCCTAATAGCTTTCAAAATCCAAACCACATCCATCACTTACAAACTTGGTTAGATTTACTGTTTTTAAGCTTTAGTTTGCAGTCCGCTACGGGACTGTCTGACTTAATGCCCCTTAGTCCACCAGCACGTGTTTTAGCGATGTTACAGATGTTTTGTGGTGTGATGTATTTGGCCCTAATAGTTACGCGTTTAATCGCTTTACAATATATCAAGCACACGCCTAAAAAGAATTCTGATAAATAAAGAAGGAGGTGTTTTAATTTATTTACACCTTTGTAACTGCAATATTATTTAAGTTTATTTAAAGTATTATCGGCTTTCTCTATTGAAAGATATAACTTTGTTCATTCCTGAATGTCTTTATTGGCTTTAAGCCTGTCATTTTCATTAAAATAACATGGAGGATTTATGCCTTCCAAACAAGCGAGTTGGTTCGCAAATGTTAATCCCAATGTCTTTTTGGGTACGGTCATTATTATTGCTTTGTTCTTAGCAGTTGTTGTGATCGCTCCGAGTTCTTTTGAACTTCTCACGCAACAGTTAAAGCAGTGGATCACTGATTCTTTTAGTTGGTTCTATGTCTTATCGGTTGCCTTCTTTCTTATCCTACTCATTTATATTGCCTGTTCTGCGATTGGACGTATTAAATTAGGCCCTGACCATAGCCAGCCCGAATATAGTAACGGATCATGGTTTGCCATGTTGTTTACTGCGGGTATGGGTATTGGCTTAATGTTCTTTGGTGTGGCTGAACCTGTCATGCACTATGTCAACCCACCAAGTGGTGAGCCACAGACAATTGAGGCAGCACAACAAGCTTTACGTGTAACCTTTTTCCACTGGGGCTTACATGCATGGGCAATTTACGCCGTGGTCGGTTTAGCATTAGCTTATTTTGCTTATCGGCATAATTTACCGCTAAAAACCCGTTCAGCACTGTATCCACTGATTGGTAAAAAGATTTATGGACCGTGGGGCGACAGCATCGATATATTTGCGACCATTGGTACAGTCTTTGGTGTAGCGACTTCTCTCGGATTTGGTGTTACCCAAATTAACTCTGGTTTACATTATTTATTTGGTATTGAGCAAAGCACCACTACTCAGGTTTTACTCATTATTTTTGTGAGTATTCTCGCTTCATTATCTGTGTTCTTAGGACTAGATAAAGGGGTCAAACGTTTATCAGAGCTAAACTTAGTATTAGCTTTAATATTATTAGTATTCGTTTTTATCGCTGGCCCTAGTATTTATTTACTTCAGACCACTATTCAAAACACTGGGCAGTATATCTCTAACCTTTTTACCATGACATTCAATTTATATGCTTATCAGCCGAATGGATGGATTGGGGGATGGACGATTTTATATTGGGCTTGGTGGATTTCTTGGTCGCCATTTGTAGGTATGTTTATCGCAAGGGTTTCACGTGGTCGTACCATTCGAGAATTTATTGTCGGGGTACTCCTCATTCCAACAGGCTTTACCATTATCTGGATGGGCTTTTTAGGAAATGCTGCATTATTTAGCATTATCCATGAACATCAAACCACTTTGATTCAGGCTGTTCAGCAAGACTCGTCAGTTGCTCTATTTGAGTTTTTAGGACACTTGCCATGGTCAGGTGTCATGAATATTCTGGCGACTATTTTGGTGGTTTTATTCTTTGTGACTTCTGCTGACTCAGGGGCATTGGTTACTGACTACTTAACAGCAAAAACAGAAAATTCACCTACTTGGCAGCGCCTGTTCTGGACAGTGCTTATGGCGGTGTTGGCTATTATTTTACTCTTGGTGGGCGGTCTTGCGGCGCTTCAGTCTTCAATCATTATGAGTGCGTTGCCTTTTACCGTAGTCATGCTGCTAATGAGTTGGGGCTTAATAAAAGCCTTGCATCTTGATGTCACTAAAATGATAGCAATTCAAGAAGCTCGCATTACACCACGCGCCATTCATAACCCTAGAAGCTGGCAGCAGCGCCTTGGTTTAATCATGCATTATCCTCATAGTGAAGAAGAGGTGAAGCAATATATTGAAAAGCAGGTTTCACGTGCTTTTGAAAATATTCAGCATGAGTTTAGACGCCGTCATCTTGAGGTGTCGATTAGTGAAGTGGAAGATGGTATGCAGCTTCGAGTCGATCATCATCATGAAATTAATTTTATTTATAAAGTTGTTTCACGTGAAACAGTACCTCCAAGTTTTTTAATTGGTCGTACAGAAGCAGAAGACGGTCAGTATTTTCAAGCTGAGGTATTTTTGAGAGAAGGCGGACAAAACTATGATGTAATGGACTGGACTCAGGAAGATTTGATTCAGGATATTATTGATCAGTACGAACGTCATTTACATTTCTTAAATATCGTACGCAGTTAATAGTCATAAAAAAAGGACTCAATTGAGTCCTTTTTTTTAATTCAATTTCTAAATTAAATTAGAAACGGAATTTAGCATTTAAGCCGATAGTTTGTGTATCGTAGCTAGACTTTTTAACGTCAGCTTTCATGTAAGATGCACCAACTGCTAAAGCAGGAGTGATGAAGTAGTTTACGTTACCACCCCAAGCTTGGCGGAATTCACCAAGGTCATTACCTTTGATGTCAGCTTCGCCATCGTTACCCACGAAAGTAGCGCCAACACTTAACTTAGGAGTTAAGTAAAGGTCAGTTTTTAAACCGTATTGGTTTTCTTGACCGAATGCACCAGCAGCTTCAAAACCGATTGCCATGTTAGTTCCATCGATTGGACCAACATATTTAGCACGTGCTGTAACAGCATCTTGGTCGTTTTGGATAGCAGCAGTTTGGTTAACAGCAGAGTAGATACCGTTACCGATGATACCGAAGTTATCTAAAGCGAATTGGTTAGCAACACTTGTATAACCAACAGTCATTAAGAAGTTAGGTAACAACATAGCACCAACTTCTAATGCATAACGGTCACCGTTGTCATCTTTAGAGAAGTTGTTTTTACCATCAACATCAGTGTGGTTGTAAGTTGCGCTAGCATATACAGGAAGGTAAGGAGTTGGAACGTATGCCTCACCTTTAACACCGTATGTACCAATGTGGTAGTTTACGTTGTTTTGGTCATATTGTTGATAGCTATAACCTAAAGACACGCTAGAAGCTTGGTTTAAGAAAGCTGCTTCAGCTAAAGGACCCTTAGCTGTATCAACATTTTTCAAATAGAATGTACCAGCAACGTCACCAGTGAAGTTTTTATCATTTGCAGTTGTGTCAACATATTCAGATTGACCTTGAACTTCAAATTGATAAGCATGAGCACCGGTCATGGCTAATAATACAGCAGTGGCTAAACCAAGTTTTTTCATAATCATTTCCAGCATTAACAAGAGATAAAGCTGGGGTCATTGTATTGTAACAATTTATGAAGTCAATAATAGATGAAACGTAATGTTAAGGAAATTTGACACTTATGTTAAAAATGGTTAAAAAAACAACAATTGAAGTGTATTATGTCAACCTGCTAAAAAAATGAACATTAACAAGAGTCTAAACCTTAAGTTTCATAGGGAATTGACACTAAATAGTTTAAAAATAATTACATTTACAATTGAAAAAAGCGATTTTATTAATCGGTTTTAACGTTAATATATTTGTCGACTTGTTTAATAAATATCCACTCAAACATTATTCTTTTTTCAATTTTGCTGTATTTTGAGTAATAGTTAACACTATTTTGATAAGTTCATCTAAATAATCTATCTATTTTGAATTATTATATAATTGAATAAAGCAAAGAAAATATGTTTTTAAACTAAAAAAACGATTAAAAAATTAATTCTGATCAATTTAATCAACTTTACAAAATTAGAGATAAGTCACACAATTCAATTGCAAAGTTCACTATCTAACATTTTTAGAGTTGGAAGTGCTTTCCCAGATACGATGTGTTATCACATCAGACTTTACGAGCTCAGCTTTCCCCAAGGTTGAGCTTTTTTTTATCTATAAGAAAACATTAATATTTATTAAAAAAAATACATGAAATTTCTTCTATTGAGTGTGTATAAAAAAGAACCCAGCTGAGGGCTGGGTTTAGGATGCTGGGAGAAACATCCAAGAGGAAAAAGAAGCTAATTATAGGATTGCGAAATTTACATCATCTGTAAAATGGAGTTTTGCTATAGCCATCATTTGCTCTTTCGATCAAATTTTTAAGAAATAGAAAAGATGAAAGCGTATATTGCGTTAATCGAACTTTGTTGCTGAACTTCTGTTCAGTAAAGTGCTAGGATGCGGATTAATTACTTCATTCTATAGTAGTGATCATGGTAGGACATTTACGGAGTACCAGCTAGAAATGTCAGGATTACGTTCAGAACATATCAGTAATCGACTGTTTTTCTTCATGTTGGTCATTATTTTGTCCTTACTGTTTATGGCGGTTCCGCTTATTGTCAGCAGTTATCAAGAGTACTTAAAAACTAAACAGGCTTTGGTTGAAATTAAAAGCTTAAGATCAATTGCTGAAGTTGCAAATAAAGTCTCTAAAGAACGTGCGCCCGCAAATAAATTAATGTCGAGTAACGCTGCCGATTTTTCAAAAAATCAAAAAAACTTAAAAGAATATCGCCTTTCTGTTGATCGCCAACTTAATGAAACTATTCATATTTTAAAAGAAGAAGGTTATACCGATTTAGCAAATACTTTAGATACTAAATTTAGAGATGATTTAAAACAGGCTCGCGCTGTAGTTGACTATTATGTTGCAACTCCTGAACAAGCGAGAAGCTCTATACAATTCGATAATGCAATTTTGGCTATGTTTGGAGCTTGGGATAGCTGCCGAGAAGTTTTACAAAATTTGATGCTACAGTTAAAAAGTAAAGATAGCCAAATTAACAATTACTTTACTTTGATTGTGGTGTTGACCGATATGCGGGATCAAGCTGGTCGTACCGCATCTAATGTTATTGCGCCTGTGACCTTTAAAGAAACCATACCTAATGATAATAGGGCGCGGTCTTTGCAGACTCAGCAGCAAGCACGCTACTTATGGGCACTTGTAGACACACTACAGTCAGAGCAAGCTAAAACTCCGGAATATCATCGCCTTTACTCAAGGGTTAAAACTGAATTTTTAGATAAAGGCGTACCTATTGTGGGTCAGCTTTTAGATGAAAGCCAAAAGCACCAAGCCTATCATTTAAATGGAACAGAACTGACAGACCAAATCGTTGATAAATTTACCACGGTTATTGATTTGCAAAAGTTTTTACTTAATAAAAGCGTCTTGATTGCATCTCAAGAAAACTATTTAGCAAAAAAGAAGTTTTTCCTTACTTTACTCATTTCAAGCATATCCTTAGCAGCAGCGTTACTTACACTAATTTATGCAAAGAGAAGGGTGTTTGAGCCTCTTATTCAGGCCCGTACCTTAATTCTTGATTTATCTCATAGCACAGATTACCCAATAGATGAGTTGAAACCTAAAAAAGGCGAATTTATTTCGTTGTTCGAAGCTATTGATCGTTTACAAAGGATGCTCAAACAGCGAGATGCTTTTGAATTCCAGCTTAAAAATATTGCTAATACAGATCCATTAACGGGTGTATCCAATCGTTTGGCTTTATCTGAGTATTTAAAAATTGTTGAGAGTTACCCTCAAAAATTTTCTCAAACTTGTTTGATGATTATTGATATTGATCGCTTTAAACACGTGAATGATCAATATGGTCATATTGTGGGTGACCAAGTGATTCGGCGTATCGCAGATCAATTAAAAGCAAATGTACGGGCTTCTGATTTAATTGTTCGTTATGGTGGTGATGAGTTTTTAATTTTGTTAGAACAGGTGCAGTTTTTAGATGCACGTCTCTTGGCCGAAAAAATTCGTATTGCGATTTCTTTAGAGGAAATTGATCTATCTGGTACACAAGAAAAATTGCATGTATCGGTCAGTATTGGGTTTGCGATTGGAGCGACAAGCTGGATGGAGTTATTAGAGAACGCTGATCGTTCACTCTTAAGAGCTAAAGCTCGGGGACGGAATGTAGTAGAGGGATAAAAAAAAGCCGGAAAATAAATTCCGGCTTTTTGTTTTATTGTTTTAACATCGGTTTCAAGAAGCGGCCAGTATGGGAAATCTCGACCTCGGCTACTTGTTCAGGTGTACCTTCGGCAATGATCATACCACCGCCCGAACCACCTTCTGGGCCTAAGTCGACCACCCAGTCTGCTGTTTTAATGACATCAAGGTTATGTTCAATTACCACAATGGTATTACCCTTGTTGCGTAGCTCATGCAAAATATCGAGTAACTTGGCAATATCATGGAAATGCAGACCTGTTGTTGGTTCATCCAAGATATAAAGCGTTTTACCCGTATCACGTTTCGCTAACTCACGAGCCAGTTTGACACGCTGAGCTTCACCACCAGATAAAGTAGTAGCCGCCTGACCTAAACGAATATAGCCTAGACCTACCTGAGTTAAGGTTTCTAAACGACGGTGAATAACTGGAATAGCACTAAAGAACTCAGCAGCATCTTCAACCGTCATTTCTAAAACGTCAGAAATGTTTTTGCCTTTATAACCGACTTCAAGTGTTTCACGATTATAGCGCTTACCATGACAAGCATCGCAAGGTACATACATGTCTGGTAAGAAGTGCATTGCGACTTTAATCATACCGTCGCCTTCACACGCTTCGCAGCGTCCGCCTTTTACGTTAAACGAGAAGCGACCCGCACTATAACCACGAGCTTTCGCTTCTGGTGTTTGAGCAAATAACTCACGAATTGGCGTAAATAGACCCGTATAAGTCGCTGGATTAGAGCGCGGTGTACGGCCAATTGGGCTTTGGTCAATATCAACGACTTTATCCAGATGTTGTAGACCATCAATTGAATCAAATTTTTCAGCGGTTAAAGTCGTTGCACCGTTGAGCTGTGTTGCAGCCAGTGGAAGTAACGTACGGTTAATCAGTGTTGATTTACCTGAACCTGAAACACCCGTGACACAAGTCATAATGCCAAGTGGGATGGTTAAATCGACATTTTTTAAGTTATGACCGGCTGCACCTGAAAGTTTAATTTTTTCTTCAGGTTTAGGTGGTTGAGTTCGCTGTTTTGGCACTTCAATTTTGAGTTTGCCTGAAAGATATTGGCCTGTGAGTGAGTCGGCATGTTTAGCCAGCTCATCATACGTACCTTCAGCAATGACAACGCCACCATGCACACCAGCACCAGGGCCGATATCAATAATATGGTCAGCTGCACGGATTGCATCTTCATCATGTTCAACAACTAATACCGTATTGCCCAAATCACGTAAGCGAATTAGCGTTTGTAATAAACGGTCATTATCACGTTGATGGAGACCAATTGATGGTTCATCGAGTACATACATGACACCCATCAAACCTGCACCAATTTGCGAAGCTAGACGGATACGCTGGGCTTCACCACCCGATAGTGTTTCGGCAGAACGAGCCAGACTTAAATAGTTCAGGCCAACACTCACCAAGAAGTGTAAGCGCTCACGAATCTCTTTAAAGATTTTATCTGCAATTTCACCTTTGGCACCTTCAAGGTTTATACCTTGATAGTAACTTTCGGCATCTCCAATCGACATGCGGGTAATGTCGGCAATAGTTTTGTCTTTTACACGAACATGACGTGAAATTTCATTGAGACGTGAACCGCCACATGCATCACAAGCTGCATTAGACAAATATTGTGCTAAATCGTCTCGTACATAGTTACTTTCAGTTTCACGATAACGGCGCTCAAGGTGAGGCAAGATTCCCTCAAACGATTGTACGCGAGTATGTTTACGGCCGCGTTCATCGATATAACTTAAATCGATTTTTTCTTTGCCAGTACCTTGTAAGAATTTCTTTTGCGTGTCTTTATCTAACTGATTCCAAGGTGTATCAAGTTGAAAACCGAAATGGTCGGCAACTTTTTGCAGCATTGAATAGTAATAAGGACGTTGACGATCCCAACCACGAATAGCACCTTCACTAATTGCCAACTCAGGATTAGGAATGAGTTTTTCAGGGCTAAAATGGCTACGTGTACCTAAGCCATCACAGACAGGGCACGCACCGAACGGGTTGTTAAATGAAAATAAACGTGGCTCAAGCTCTGCGACTGCGCGATCACATTCAGGGCATGAGTGTTTTGCAGAAAAAACGCGATCTGGGTGTTCGCCATTCATCCATGATAAAACGGCAATATCACCACCTAAACGCAGTGCAGTTTCAAATGATTCAGCAATACGGTTGCCTAAGTCATCACGTACTTTAAAGCGGTCAACAACGACTTCAATGGTATGTTTTTTCTTTTTGTCGAGTTCTGGTGGTGTATCAATATCAATGATTTCGCCATCAACACGCGCACGAACAAAACCTTGACCTTGTAGTTGTTCGAACAAGTTGCTGTATTCACCTTTACGCTCACGAACAACAGGGGCAAGCAACATGAGTGCAGTGCCTTCCTCAAGGTTCTTTACCGCATCGACCATTTCAGAAACAGTTTGCGCAACCATAGGTAAGTCGTGTTCAGGGCAATAAGGCGTACCGACACGTGCATAAAGCAGACGCAAATAGTCGTAAATTTCGGTAATCGTACCAACCGTTGAACGTGGGTTATGGCTAGTAGACTTTTGCTCAATGGCAATCGCTGGTGATAAACCTTCAATCGAGTCAACTTCAGGTTTTTCCATTTGCGATAAGAACTGGCGGGCATATGCCGAAAGTGATTCGACATAACGGCGCTGCCCTTCGGCATACAAGGTATCAAAGGCAAGAGAAGATTTTCCTGAACCTGATAGCCCCGTAATTACCACAAATTTGTCGCGTGGAATATCGAGTGACACATTTTTTAAGTTATGGGTGCGTGCGCCTCGAATACGGATATGACTTTGGCTCATAAAACATCTCAATTGTGTATTGATGAAAATTTAGGTGTTGAGTGATCAGCCGCAGGGAGGTGTGACTGGTTATAAACAACAGACCCTATATATGATAACGATTTAAAATTGTTCAAGTGGTATAAAATGATTTAAAGCGACAAATTGTGACGGTTAAACGACAAACGACAAAATTTGTTTAATTAAGCAGGTTGTATTTTTAACATTCCTCCTTCTACATTTCTACTCTAAGCAAATTTTAACCAGCAACATAATTTTACTAAACGACTGGTCTAATAGTTGTTTATGATGAATGCATGAAACGATTAAATAAAAGCGAAACCACACGACAACACATTTTAGATACCAGTTTTGAACTGGTGCTACATAAAGGTTTTGTCGGTGTTGGTTTGCAAGAAATTTTAAAGGCTTGTGACGTACCTAAAGGTTCGTTCTATCACTACTTTGCTTCAAAAGAGGCGTTTGGCTGTGCGTTGCTCGAGCAATACATGGCCAATTATAAAGTCCGTATGGAACAGCTTTGGCAGCACAGTGAGCAAAGTGCCCATGCCCGTTTAATGGCTTTATGGCAAGCGTGGATTGATGATCCGGTAAACGGTAGTTGGGCTGAAAACTGCTTGATTGTGAAATTGGCAGCCGAAGTTTCGGACTTGTCAGAAGATATGCGTCAAATTCTAAATGACGGTGTGCACAAACTAACCCAACGTTTGGCTTTACTACTCAAAGAAGGGCAACAAGAAGGATCAATTCCAAAACATATTGAACCTTTGAAAACTGCCCAAGTCATGTATCAGTTATGGTTAGGTGCTGCTTTACTCACAAAATTGTCGCAAGACAAAGCACATCTACATCTAGCCTTAGAAACCACCCAACAACTCTTAAAACCGATAGAGGAATAAAGCATGCGAAGTATTATCCATCGTAATTTTGGCGAACCTGTAGACGTTTTAGAGCAGGCGGATATGCCAAAGCCTGAACCAAAAGCAGGCGAAGTGCGTATTAAAACCATCATGTCTCCGATCCATAATCATGATGTATGGACAGTACGCGGTAGTTATGGCTATAAACCAACCTTACCTGCGATTGGTGGCAGTGAGGCAGTTGGTATTGTAGATGCGTTAGGTGAAGGTGTTGAACATGTACAGGTAGGGCAACGTATTGCCGTTGCGGCTGTGCATGGCAGTTGGGCTGAATACTTTATTGCGCCTGCTCAAGGGATTATTCCACTCAATAATGAAATTGATGATGAAACAGCAGCACAACTGATTGGTATGCCAATTAGTGCACTCATGCTACTCGACTTTGTAAATGTTCAACCGGGTCAATGGCTCATTCAAAACACGGCGAATGGTGCAGTCGGTAAAACAGTTGCCATGATTGCGCAGGCACGTGGTTTACCTGTGATTAATCTGGTTCGCCGTAGTGATGCAATTGCCGAGATGCAAGCATTAGGTATTCAGCATGTGGTTGCAACCGATCAACCTAACTGGAAAGAGCAAGTTAAACAGATTCACGGTGACCAACCTCTAATTGCCGGTGTGGACTCGATTGGTGGAAGTGCAAGTGGTGAAATGCTGAATTTACTCAGTGAAAATAGCCTGCTCGTTTCGTTCGGTAGTATGACTGGCGAAACCATGCAGATTTCATCGGGTGATCTAATTTTCAAACAAGCGACAGTAAAAGGTTTCTGGGCGAGTGTGGTTAATAAAGAAATGCCAGCAGCTCGTAAAAAGGAACTGATCGTTGAGCTGCTAACATTAGCGACTCAGAAAAAATTAATCCTTCCTGTAGAAGGTGTATTTAGTTTTGATGAGATTAAAACTGCCGCTCAAAGAGCAACGCAAGGCGCTCGTCAAGGCAAAGTATTATTAAAGCCGTAAAACACTAAAAGATCAGTCGAGAGACTGATCTTTTTTCATATCTTTAAAATAAAAAGGAAAATTGTATGATCGGACAAATATTGATTGCGCTTATCGCAATATTACATGTCTATATTTTAGTGTTAGAGATGTTTTTGTGGGACAAACCTTATGGCATGAAAGCCTTTGGAAATAATGCAGAAAAAGCAAAACTCACCAAAGTCATGGCACAGAACCAAGGTCTTTATAATGGCTTTTTAGCAGCAGGTTTATTTTGGTCTTTATTGGCTGATGCACCATTTGCAACATCAATTGCCAACTTCTTTTTAGGCTGTGTACTGATTGCTGGTATTTATGGTGGTCTGACTGCCAGTAAAAAGATTATTTATATTCAGGCGGTTCCGGCATTGATTGCTTTAGTCGCTGTTAATTTTCTTTAAAAAGCGCAAAATACAGCGTTTTGAAATGGATATGACCAGATAGGATCAGCGCATGTGGGCGTTATTTTTAAAGTGTATGTTGGGGGCCGGGGTTGTCCTCATTATTTCGATTTTATCGAAAAGTAAGGCATTTTATATTGCGGGTTTAGTCCCGCTTTTTCCAACCTTCGCTTTAATTGCCCACGTAATTGTTTTTCAACAAAAAGGAGCCGAAGCATTACAGAAAACGGCTTTATTTGGCCTATGGTCACTGATTCCTTATGCCATTTATTTAGTTGCTGTTTATGTGCTGGCAACGCGTATGTCGATGTGGTCTTGTTTAGGAGTCGCAACACTATGCTGGGTTGTGGCTGCTGCAGGTTTGATTTACGGCTGGCAATTGTTTCAAAGTTAAATTAAAGACTGACCATTTAACGAACTAAATGGTCAGAACTCATTTTAGATCTGATCTAAACCTAACCATTGTCTTTGATGGTAGGCACTATCCCAAAATAACCATTCAAGTTTTGCACCCATGGTATAGGCTGCATGCATTTTCTCCAAAGTATCTGCATCACAACGTGCGGCAACTTTATCTACCGTCGCAATCACATTACGAACGGCGGTATGGAATTCTTCACCTGCGTAGGTATCAATCCATGCCTGATAAGGATTGTTCGGGACAGACTTACTCACAATGTCTTTACCGACTTCGGCATAAATCCAGAAGCAAGGTAATAGAGCAGCAAGTACAACAGGGTAGCTTTCAGACCAAGCAGTTGCCGTCAAAAATGAAGTGTAATGATGTCCTGCCAAGGTCAATGGGGTATTTTTAAATTCTTCTTTAGTTACCCCAAAATTTTTCATAAAGTCGTCATGCAAACTGCGCTCGACCACAATTGCGATTTTCGCTGCATCAGAAAACTGCATAATATCGTCAGCATCAAAAGCTTTAGCTGCTGCAACAGCCAGCACACGGCCATAGGCTACTAAATATTGAGCATCTTGAATAACATAATGACAAAAAGCTTCTTTATCTAAAGTACCGTTAGCAAGTTCCTGATTAAAAGGCAGGTCGAGAATTTTTTGATATAAATTTAAATTACGTTGCCAGAGTTCTTGAGAAAAAAGCATAAAAACATTCCATTTAAAATAAGACAGCTAAACCCGATTTTAAATCAATTTTAAAATACAAAAATAATAATGATAGATATATCGCAAGAAAATATTTAATACGATTAATAAGTTAATGAAATATTATAAATTTCTTTATTAAACAGTGAGATAAAGTAAAGTGAATAACGGCACAAAACAACATCGTTTTGTGGTTAATTATCGATATAATAGCCGCGGTTTTAAGAAAGATTAAATTTAGTTCTTGGTATAGGTCTGATCCATGAAGCATTTCCGATTTTCGATATTTTTTACGGTGGTGTGTTTAGCACTATCCGCTTACTGGGGTTTTACCCATGGACCTGAAGCGGGCGTGTCAACCATGCTTAAAGCTTTAACCATTACCGCGATTTTAGCTGTGATGGAAGTTTCTTTATCTTTTGACAATGCGGTCGTGAATGCATCGGTTCTACGTAATTGGGACCCGTTCTGGAAAATGATCTTTTTAACGGTAGGTATTTTAATCGCCGTTTTTGGTATGCGTCTGATTTTCCCAGTCGTGATTGTTGCAGTGACTGCTGATATGGGTGTTATTGAAGTAGCCAAAATGGCACTTAATGATCCGAAAACCTACTCTGAACGTTTAATGGCACATCACGCTGAAATTTCGGCTTTTGGTGGAACATTCCTATTACTGGTGTTCTTAAACTTCTTCTTTGATGACGAAAAAGAAACGCATTGGTTTAGATGGCTTGAATCTAAACTTGCAAGTTTGGCAAGCGTACCGGCAATGTCTGTATTTCTTGCTTTGATTGCTCTCATTGTGATGGCAGGTTATGTCGATGACCATCAACGTTTAGCTGTAACTATGGCCGGTATTTGGGGCATTGTGGTTTACATTGGCGTTGAAGTGTTAAGTCATTTATTGGGCGGCGAACCTGAAATTGATGAAAATGGTAATGCTGTATTACAAGATGGATCAGGCGCTGCTTCTGGTGTTGTAAAAGCCGGTTTAGGTGGTTTCTTATATCTTGAAGTGTTAGATGCATCATTTAGTTTTGATGGCGTAATCGGCGCATTTGCCATTACTAGCGATGTTGTCGTGATTATGCTTGGTCTTGCAATTGGTGCTATTTTCGTCCGTTCAATGACAGTTTATCTTGTAGAAAAAGGTACGTTAGATGCCTATGTGTTCTTGGAACATGGTGCGCATTATGCGATCGGTGCTTTAGCATTCATTATGATTGCAAGTGGTACAGGCGTGCATGTACCGGAAGTTGTTACAGGTTTAATTGGTGTAGCGTTCATTGTTTGGGCGGTTATCGCTTCAATTCAATATTCGAAGCGCGAGCAACAGTCGCCTTAAGCTAATTTTCAGCAAACTTCGATAAACTAAAGAGGCTAAACGCCTCTTTATTTTTTTAAGCCCAAATCGTTATTTTAAATAAGGTGTCCCGTATTTTTAGAAACGAATCGGCTTATAATTTACTTAGTTTGATAACGTGTATTGATATGATGAATGCTTTGGAACGTCGCTCAACTTTTGCCTTAAGTAGTATTTTTGCACTACGCATGTTGGGCTTGTTCATGATTATTCCTGTCTTTTCTGTAGTTGGGCAGTCATATCAATATGCGACTCCAGCACTCATTGGTTTGGCTGTAGGTATTTATGGTTTAAGTCAGGCCATTTTACAAATTCCATTTAGCTTACTTGCTGACCGTTTTAGCCGTAAACCGCTTGTGGTCTTTGGTCTATTGCTCTTTGCTATTGGTGGTGCAATTGCCGGACTATCTGACACCATTTATGGCGTAATTATTGGCCGTGCTATCGCTGGGGCGGGTGCAGTTTCGGCAGTAGTTATGGCACTTTTAGCCGATGTGACGCGTGAAGAGCAGCGTACTAAAGCCATGGCTGCCATGGGTATGAGTATTGGCTTGTCTTTTGTAGTCGCTTTTAGTCTTGGGCCTTGGCTCACAAGCCTTGTAGGTATTTCTGGTTTGTTCTTTGTGACAACCATCATGGGTTTGATCGCGATTGCGATGTTATTGCTAGTGCCTAAAGTCACTCGTCACCATCGTAATTACCAGCAAGGCTACATGGCACAGCTTAAACAAGTCATTCAAATGGGTGATTTAAACCGTTTACACGTTTCGGTTTTTGCATTGCATTTATTGCTGACCGCCATGTTTATTTATGTGCCGTCACAGCTTATTGAGTTTGCGCATATTCCTTTGGCGAGCCACGGTTTGGTGTATTTGCCACTTTTGGTTATTAGTCTGTTTTTTGCATTTCCTAGCATTATCATCGCTGAAAAATATCGCAAAATGCGCGGCATTTTCTTAACAGCAATTACAGGTATTATTGCAGGTTTACTATTACTGATATTTGGTTATCAGTCTAAATATGTCTTGCTTGCTGGCTTAGGAATTTTCTTTATTGCATTTAATGTGATGGAGGCTTTATTACCTTCTTGGCTGTCAAAATCCGCTCCAATCCAGTCGAAAGCCACCGCTATGGGGGTAAATGCCAGTAGCCAGTTCTTAGGTGCTTTTTTTGGTGGCACACTAGGTGGTCAATTATTGATGTTACATAATACTGCGATTGGATGGAGTGTCTTAGCAGGGATTGCTATAATATGGCTGCTAATTAGTTTTGGTTTAGCTCAGCCGCGGTATTTGTCATCTATTGTGCTGCCATTGCCGCAAGTGCAACAGGTGAATGAGTGGACCACACAACTATTGGCAATTCGTGGTATCGAAGAAGTTGTGGTGATGCCTGACCAGCAAGTTGCTTATATTAAAGTCGATAAACAGTCTCTTGATGATGCTTCGCGACGTGATTTAACGCAGTTGTTCGGTAAAGAGGTAGCCATTTAAGCATAACTCTTATAAAGTAAAACATAGAAATGTATAGGATGAAGACAGCTAATGCGTGGTGTAAATAAGGTTATTTTGGTTGGTACTTTGGGTCGTGATCCTGAAACAAAAACTTTTCCAAATGGGGGCTCGTTGACCCAGTTTTCTATCGCAACAAGTGAAGTTTGGACCGATAAAAATACAGGTGAACGTAAAGAACAAACAGAATGGCACCGTATTGTTTTGCATAACCGTTTAGGGGAAATTGCTCAGCAGTTTTTACGTAAAGGTTCTAAGGTTTATATCGAAGGTTCATTACGTACACGTCAGTGGACAGACCAAAATGGTCAAGAACGTTACACTACAGAAATCCGTGGCGACCAGATGCAAATGTTAGATGCTCGTCAACAAGGTGAACAAGGTTTTGCTGGCGGTAATGATTTTAACCAACCACGTTTTAACGCGCCTCAACAAGGTGGCGGCTATCAAAATAACAACCAAGGTGGTGGCTACGGCCAAAACAATGGTGGTTATGGTGGCCAAGGCGGTTTCGGTAATGGTAGCAATAGCCCACAAGGTGGTGGTTTCGCTCCTAAAGCGCCACAACAACCAGCATCTGCACCAGCTGATTTAGACGACGACTTACCGTTCTAATTAAAGTTTCAAAAAAGGCGAGTTTATCTCGCCTTTTTTATTATTCAATACCAAGTAAACGTACCAGTGCCGTGCCCGCAGCTGCCAAGCAAATCACCAATAAAAGCGGGGCTTTTTTCCAAACTAAGAAAAGTGCCAAACTCACCCCAAATATACGTGCGAAACCCGCGAAATGTTGGCCTTCAAAAAATGTAGTGGTCACAGCAATGGCACAGAGCAAAACGGTTGCGCCGTTTGAGAGTAAAACTTGGTATTTTTCAGAAAATGAAAACTTGGCACCTAAGTGAAAGCCAGCAAAACGAATACTGTACGTTCCAAGTGCAAGTAGAGCTATTCCTACAATAATCAGTAACTGTTGACTCATTTTTTTCTACCCCATATCAAGCCAAAAAGTGAAATCAGGATTGGAAGTCCTGCGGCTAAAAAGGGTGTGGTTATCAACGCTAAAGTTGATCCGGCAAATGCAGCTTTTCGAGTCACCTTATTCTTTAAAGCAGAAAAAGTAAGAGCAATTAAAATAGCTGGGAAAATCGCATCTAAGCCAAATGTTTTAGGGTCTGGAATAGCACTCCCAATAAAATAACCTGCAGTGACACCGAGCGGCCAACTGAGCATGATGCCTATACCACATAGCCAGTAAGCAGCCTTTTTGGTTTCGAAATCAGGCTGTGCCATACCAAACAAAACGCTTTCATCGTTCATGATATGAGACCCAAAATATTGAGAGAATTTGCCTCGAATCAGTTCATTGACCGCTATGCCAAAAGGCAGATGTCTTAAATTGACGAGTAGTCCTGCAATTGCAGCTGCAATCGGGCTACCACCTACCGCCAAGAATCCAATAAAAATAAATTCGGCAGTTCCCGCGAGCACAAATATGGACAGACAAAGTGGGATCCAGAGTGCTAAGCCATAACTTGCGGCGAGTGAACCTAAGGACATACCAACAACACTCGTTGCTAGGCACACAAAGAAAATCGAGCGAGTAGTATCTTTACTAAGTTTTCTAATAAGAGCGTATGTAGTCATGGCATGATATAACGAACGATTTTCCATTATAATGAATAAGTCTGATTGTTTTGTCAAAACGAACGATCGTTTTTTTTATAGAACGGATAGAATGAATGTCTCAGCCAATCGAAATTATTGCCAAAGGTTTAACACGTGAACGCCAAAGAGCAGGGCTTTCATTGGCAGAGGTTGCGCGCCGTGCAGGTGTTGCTAAATCTACACTTTCTCAATTAGAGGCAGGGCAAGGTAACCCAAGTATTGAAACCTTGTGGGCACTTTGTGTTGCACTCAATATTCCATTTGCACGTTTGATGGAAGAACCGAGCAATCAAGTGCAAGTCATTCGCTGTGGCGATGGGCCAACGGTGAGTTCGGAGATTGCCAATTACAAAGCAATTTTGTTGGCGACCTGTCCACCCCATGCGCGCCGAGATGTGTATTTATTGATTGTTGAGCCGGGCGAAGATCGACTTTCAGAACCACATCCAGTTGGTTCGGTAGAACATATTATTGTAGTGGAAGGGCGAGCTTTGGTGGGTTTAATTGATGAAGCGGTTGAGCTGGGTGTTGGAGACTATATTTGTTATCCAGCCGATCAAAAACATATATTTAGAGCTTTGGAAACAGGCACAAAAGCGTTGTTAATCTCTGAACAAAACTAAAGAAATTCAATCTGATTAAAATAAAAACAAAGAGCCATTTACCAGCATCTTCTACAAAAAGGGCCAATTTTGCGTATAAATTTTGCAATTGGCTCTCTCTTTTATTACAAAAATGGCTCTCGTTTCTTGAGTGCCGAAACGACAAATTAAAGCCATTGGAAGTATGCATACGGAAGCGCCGGATAAGCTCAGTGAATTTTCTGTTTTAGGAATTGGGCAGAACGGCTAAATTTTTAGGGGATATTTTTTGGCTTCGGAGGATTTCCGAGACTAGCCGATATCCTCCATATATTAAGGAAAATGATATGGCAGCTCATCAAAATGGTTCTGAAGCCAATCACTCCCAAAGTTTAAAACATGGACTTAAATCACGCCACTTAACCATGATCTCGATTGCAGGGGTTATTGGTGGCTCTCTCTTTGTTGGCTCAGGCAGTATTATCTACAACACCGGCCCTGTAGTTTTTCTAACTTATGCTTTAGGTGGCCTACTCGTTTGGTTCATCATGCGTATGTTAGGTGAGATGGCCGTTTTAAATCCCGACAGTGGCTCTTTTTCAACTTATGCAGACCGTGCGATTGGCCGTTGGGCAGGGTTTTCAATTGGTTGGTTGTACTGGTGTACGCTGGCGATGCTCATGGGCTGGGAAGCTTATGTAGCAGGAAAAATTTTAAATAACTGGTTCCCGTTTATTCCGATCTGGGTTTATATGACCGTCGTCATTGTCGCACTGGTTGTTGTCAATTTACAAAACGTCAAAAACTATGGTGAATTCGAGTTCTGGTTTGCGCTCATCAAAGTTATCGCGATTGTTGTTTTCCTTGTGATTGGTAGTTTAGCCATCATGCATTTGTGGCCTTGGGGCAATCCAGCTGCATCTGGTATAAGTAACTTAACCTCTCAAGGCTTTATGCCAAATGGTGGTTCATCAGTGATTACCGCCTTGCTTGGGGTGATGTTCGCCTATATTGGCGCTGAAATTGTTACTGTAGCAGCGGCAGAGTCTGCAAATCCATCTAAAGAAATTCGTAAGGCATCAAACTCGGTGGTTTGGCGTATTATTTTATTCTACGTTGGTTCAATGTTCGTTGCGGTATGTCTTATTCCTCACAACAATGAACTTTTGAAAGATTCAACTTGGGGAACCTATAGCGTGACTTTGTCTGCACTTGGTATTCCGGGCGCGCGCCATATCGTAAATTTTGTAGTTTTAACATCGGTATGTAGTTGCTTTAACTCAGCGCTTTACACGTGTTCACGGATGTTATTCTCGTTGTCTAAACGTGGTGATGCACCAAAAAGTTTTGGTTCTGTAAACAGTAAAAGCAGTCCTTGGGTGGGTGTGATTGTGTCATGCTTCTTCTCTGTAATTGCGGTAATTTTAACTGCAACAGAGAGTATGAATGTTTATGACTTCTTCATGCTAACAACAGGTGCAGCAACACTATATGTGTACCTAACCATTGCTTATTCTCAGCTTCGTATGCGTAAAAAATTAGAAGCTGAAGGCGTGAAGATTGACTTTAAAATGTGGATGTTCCCTTACCTGACCTATGTAGTGATCTTTGCAATTATTGGTGCAATTCTTACCATGTTAATTGAAGGTACTTATTTTAAAGAAGTGATTTACACCACAGCATTGTTCGGCATTATTGTGTTCTTCGGATTATTGTCTGAAAAATTGGGTTGGGGTAAAGACCGTCGCGCAACCCATTTAACTCATGGCCATGAAGAAAAGTTAGTTTAAATTTTTAAATAAAAAAAGAGCCTCACTGTGAGGCTCTTTTTGTTTGTCTTAATAGGGAAGAATCTTTAATTCAGTGTAGGTACGCCTGCTTCACGTAAGCATTGAAGCAAGACACCAAAAGCCATCACCATGTCTTTTTCATTTACACAGGCAAAGCCCATCAGCAGTCCACGCTCTGCATGTGCATGTGATTGCATGTAGTACTGAGACAGTGGACGAACCTTGACGCCACGTTCAAGCGCTGTGGCTGCAATCGCGACATCATCGCAAGAGTTCGGTAGTTTTAAAACCAGATGTAATCCGGCCGCTTCATCATATTCATGAATAAATTCGGGGCCAAGATAGCGTTGAATTAAGCTCACCAAGTAATCGCGGCGTTTACCATAGAGCAGTCGCATACGGCGAATATGCGCTTCATAATGGCCTTCACGAATAAATTCAGCGAGGGCTTTTTGCTCAAGCAAGTGCCCACCACGATAAAGTTCGGCCGCAACAATACGTAGCGGTGAAAATAACGGCTTAGGGACGACCAAATAGCCAATTCTTAAAGATGGATAAATAGTTTTACTAAACGTGCCCATATATAAAACAGGTGCGTTATTTTCTAAGCCTTGCAAAGATGGATAAGGCTGGCCCGAGAAACGGAACTCACTGTCATAGTCATCTTCTACAATCCAGCTATTGTGCTGACGTGCGATTTGAATCAATTGTCTGCGACGATCAAGGCTTAAATGTGAGCCAAGTGGATATTGATGTGATGGTGTGACAAAAATGAGTTTCGGTGGTACAGCCGGATTTTCTTCGGGAATAATGCCTTCAGCATCGACAGGCATCGGCTGAATATCGAGGCCATTAATCCGTAATGTATTACGCATTCCCCAATAAGCGGGATCTTCAATCCAGACTTTATCTCCCATATCACTTAGTGCACGTGAGACTAAATCAATGGCTTGGTGAATACCTTCGGTAATAATAATCTGGTCCGCATCGCACTGGACTGAACGCGCAACACGTAGGTAATCTGCCAACGCACTTCGGAGCTCTATGCATCCACCTGCGTTGCTATAAATCAAGCGGTTAATGTCCGGTTCGCGGCTTAAGCGTGCTTGAATACGACTAAAAATATGATGTGGAAACTCGGTAACATCGGGTGCTCCCGGAACAAAGGCTCCCCATTGATGTGGCGAGGCTGCGGCATAGCCTAATAAGTTTGAGCCACGCTGTGAGAGGGCGTAAGAACTTTGAACATTTGGGCTAGAAACTACTTTTTTCTTGTTTTGTGTATTTAAAAAACTCTCTGGCAACTTTTCGGCAACCCATGTGCCATGTCCTGTCCGTGCTTCTAAATAGCCTTCGGCCTGTAGTTGTTCGTAGGCACTAAGAACGGTATTTCTCGAAACATGAATTTCACTGGCTAAATCGCGTGATGCAGGTAGACGAGTCTTCGGCTGGATCACTCCATCAATAATGGCACCACGCAGGCAACGGAAAAGGCGTTGATGTAGTTTCCCTTCAGTGTCCTGTTGGAGTCGTTGCAGCAAATGATCTCCAAGTAAACTACGCAATTGGCTCTCTCCTACAGTTAAAAAGTGGCTCTCGTCAGTTGCCATCAGACGAGCGAAATTACATGCATAGGCAGTCGTTGTAAAGCACCCTGAAAATTAAGCACAGGATGCAAAAACCAAAGCTGCAACTGATGATGAAAATATGAGGGAATCAAATGGATACTCAACATTCTGCACTTAACGCACGTAAACAGCAAGCAACTCCACGTGGTGTAGGCGTGATGTGTCAGTGGTATGCGGAAAAAGCTGAAAATGCCACGCTTTGGGACAAGGAAGGCAACCAATTTATCGACTTTGCTGGTGGTATCGCGGTTTTAAACACAGGCCATCGCCACCCTAAAGTCATTGCAGCGGTGACTGAACAACTTACTAAATTTACGCATACTGCCTATCAAGTAACACCATATGAAAGCTATGTCGCTTTAGCTGAGCGTATTAATGAACGCGCGCCAATTGCTGGTCCTGCAAAGTCTGCTTTTTTCACAACAGGTGCAGAAGCAGTTGAAAATGCAGTGAAGATTGCTCGTTGTTACACAGGTCGTCACGGCATTATCACGTTTGGTAACGGTTTCCACGGCCGTTCATTCATGACGATGGCAATGACAGGTAAAACTGCGCCTTACAAACGTGATTTCGGTGTAATGCCAGCGGGTGTGTTCCACGCACGTTACCCAGTACCTGCTAAAGGTATTTCAGTAGATGCGGCAATTGAAAGCGTTGAAGATATTTTCAGTGAAGATATTGCACCACATGACGTTGCAGCAATTGTGCTAGAGCCAGTACAAGGTGAAGGCGGTTTCAATGTGGTGCCAGCCGAGTTCTTAAAACGTTTACGTGCAATTTGTGATAAGCACGGTATTTTATTAGTTGCTGACGAAGTGCAATCTGGTTTTGCTCGTACTGGTAAGTTATTTGCGATGAACCATTATGAAACTAAAGCAGACCTCATCACGATGGCGAAAAGCTTGGGCGGCGGTTTCCCTATTTCGGGTGTTGTGGGCCGTGCAGAAGTCATGGATGCACCAAACCCGGGTGGTCTAGGCGGTACTTATGCAGGTAGCCCGATTGCGGTTGCAGCTGCGCATGCCGTGATTGACGCGATTGAAGAAGAGAACCTATGCGACCGTGCAAATGAATTAGGCGCTGAGTTAGTTGCTACGCTTAAAGATATTCAGCAAACAACTAGCGATGTCGTAACTGATATTCGTGCATTGGGTTCAATGGTTGCAGTAGAACTTGAGACTGCTGAACAAGCAAAAGTTGTACAAAACTATGCAATGGAAAACGGGTTGTTACTTCTTACTTGTGGTAAATACGGTAATGTAATTCGTTTCTTATATCCATTAACCATTCCTGCTGAGCAATTCCGTCAAGGTCTTGATATCTTGAAACAAGGTTTTGCGACACTCAAGGCAGGTAGTGCAAAAGCAATGGAGCAATCTGCATGATTCAAAATAATTTGCAGTATTTATTAAAACATCCTGATATTTCATTAGAAGCACCTGCATCAAATGACTATATCGAGGTGAAGGATGCTGCTACGGGTGAAACTTTGGCATGGGTAAAAACCTATGACCGTGCAGGAGTTGAAGCCGCAATTAACCGTTCGGCAAAAGCGCAAGCTGCTTGGAAAAAGCAAACTGCCTTGGCGCGTGCTGATGTGTTATTGGCATGGTACAACCTCATGCTAGAGCACAAAGAAAATCTGGCACAGATTTTAACGGCTGAGCAAGGTAAACCATTGGCAGAAGCACGTGGTGAAATTGGTTATGCAGCATCATTTATTCGCTGGTTTGCCGAGCAAGCGCGTCGTATTGATGGTGAAGTCTTAACACCTACCTTGCCAAACCAACGTCTGCTCGTGATTAAACAAGCGATTGGTGTTACAGCTGCAATTACGCCGTGGAACTTCCCGGCTGCCATGATTACACGTAAAGCAGGTCCAGCCATTGCTGCGGGTTGTTCAATGTTGGTTAAACCGGCAGAGCAAACACCGTTAACCGCCTATGCGCTTGAAGTTTTGGCGTTACAGGCAGGCTTACCAGCAGATGTTTTAATTAACATTAGTGGTGATGCGGTTGAAGTCGGTAAAACCCTGTGCGAAAGTGATATTGTTCGTAAGTTAAGCTTTACTGGTTCAACGCAAGTTGGCCGTATCTTGATGCAACAATGTGCGCCAACCATTAAAAAGCTTTCGCTTGAGCTGGGTGGTAACGCGCCTGTATTGGTATTTGATGATGCCAACCTTGAACAAGCGGTTCAGGGCATCATGGCAAGTAAATATCGTAACAGCGGTCAAACCTGTGTCTGCGCTAACCGTATTTATGTTCAAGATGGCATTTATGATGCATTGGCAGAGCGTTTGGTTGAAGCGGTGTCTAAGCTTAAAGTTGGCGATGGCCGTCAAGAAGGTTCAACTCAAGGACCTTTAATTGATGAGGATGCAGTTGCAAAAGTTCAGTCTCATATTGCAGATGCTACTGAGAAAGGTGCAACTGTTCGTATTGGTGGTCAACGCTCGGCACTTGGCGGTACATTCTTTGAACCAACAGTTTTAACTGGCGTAACGCAAGACATGAAAGTGTCTAAAGAAGAAACTTTTGGTCCACTTGCCCCATTGTTCCGCTTTAAAACTGAAGATGAAGCAGTGGCAATGGCGAACGATACCGAGTTCGGTTTAGCTGCTTATTTGTTTACTCAAAGCACAGCTCGTCAATGGAGAGTAGGTGAGGCACTTGAGTACGGTATGGTCGGCATTAACACAGGCGCGATTTCAAACGAAGTTGCTCCGTTTGGTGGCGTAAAACAGTCAGGTCTAGGTCGTGAAGGTTCAAAATTCGGCATCGAAGAATATGTCGAAATGAAATACCTCTGCGTAGACTTATCTGAGTAAGGAATAAAGCGAGTTCGTTTTGTTCTGAACGAGAACATACAGTTATGTGTATGTGATGTTTCACAAAAAACCGGTCATGCCCATTCATGACCGGTTTTTTATTTAAGTCGGCAAATATCCTTCATGGCTTTCGGGTAAACGACGAAGCTCATCAATCAGGGTTTCAATGAGTTTTTCGACCACCAGACGTTGCCCTTTTCGGGACACATAAACCAGTTGTAGCATGCCGATATTCGACTTCCAGTCAGGAAGAATATGAACCAGTGTTCCTTTACGAATTTCCGATTCAACGGTTAAAAATGGAAGGTCAGCAATACCTAAACCGTCCATCACGGCATAGTAAACACCTGCCAAGTCATTACTTTTAATTCGTGGTTGATAAGGAACATTAACCGATTCGCCATTTCGAATATTGCATAAATGCCAAATATAATTTTGCTTTTGTGTGCCTAAGCTAATACTTGGAAAGTCCTGTAATTCGGAATAATGCTTAATGGTGCGACCTTGCAGTAATTCAGGCGAAGCCACCAGACAGTGGTCGGTTTTAATCACATCACGAACAATTAAATTTGAATCTTCATTCGGTTCAAAATTGGTTCGAATCGCAAGGTCGATGTCATCATGCAAGATATCTACTCGACGGCTGGTTAGCTCAAGAGATATTTCAACTTTAGGGTAGGTTTTTAAAAACTGATTTAAAATTTTTCTAATTTGAAAATGCATCATTAAAGGCGGGCAGCTTACTTTTACCAAACCTTGAGGCTCACTTTTTTGCTTTAATAACACGTTTTCTGCACATTCAACTTGAGCAATGACTTTGCAGCATTCCTCGTAAAATTCTTGACCTAAATCGGTCACTTTAAAATGGCGGGTTGTTCTTTGAATCAGGCTGACATTAAATTTATTTTCAAGGTCAATAATGCGTCGGCTGAGCTTGGATTTACTAATATTTTCGGCCTCACTGGCAGCACTAAAGCCGCCGTGTTTCACGACCAAATAGAAATAATAAAAATCATCAAAAGAGCTTATCAATGTCCGTTCAACCCATTTAAATGTAAGATTAGAATGCTTAAGCATTCTAATCTTGGCAGTAGAACTTATTTTTGGCTAGTGTTGTGATTGTAACTTGAAATCAGGTTACGGTAGTCAGGGATATGATTTGAGAACAATGTGCCCAAACCTTCAATATCATTACGCCAGTCACGGTGTAATTCACACGCCATACCGAACCAAGTCATTAGCTGAGCACCTGCTTTAGACATACGGTCCCAAGCTGCATCACGTGTTAATTCGTTGAAAGTACCAGAAGCATCAGTAATCACGAATACTTCAAAGCCTTCTGCCAAAGCAGATAGTGCAGGGAATGCCACACAAACTTCAGTTACAACACCTGCAATAATCAGTTGTTTTTTACCAGTTGCTTTAACCGCTTTTACGAAATCTTCATTGTCCCACGCATTGATTTGGCCTGGACGTGGAATAAAAGGTGCATCTGGGTGAATTTCTTTTAACTCAGGAACTAAAGGACCGTTTGGACCAGTTTCAAAACTGGTTGTTAAAATTGTTGGAAGATTGAAGTATTTTGCTGCATTTGCAACAGCAAGTACGTTGTTTTTAAATTTATCCGGATCGATATCTCGAACTAAAGAAAGTAAACCTGCTTGATGGTCAACCAAAAGAACCGCAGCATTATCCTTGTCTAAGCGTACATAATCTTGAGCCATTTTTTATGTCCTCATGTTATCAAATTGAATAATCAAAAATTATTGGGTAGGTCATCAGTGCCTAAAATCATGCTAGATGAGTTTGTTGTCGTAATTAAGTCTAAAAAATAGGATTAAGAATTTTAAAAATAGGACGATCTCTTGAACAAAACATCAAAATTTATGATTGTCTCATAAATGCAATAATGTGTTGCTAATCCTGATCTATAAACTGCAATTATTGAGGCGTAAAATCAATCTCAGTTCAAGAAAATCCTACATATATAGGAGAGATCAGATGAAGAAATTTCTTGGTGCATATCAAAATAACCACATGCATTGGGTTGGTGATGGTTTCCCTGTATATAACCTGTTCTCTTATGACCGTTTAGGCCAAACCCTAAGCCCATTTTTGTTACTGGATTATGCAGCGCCTTATAACTTCTCACCAACCACCGAACAACAAGGTGTAGGTTCACATCCTCACCGTGGCTTTGAAACAGTTACTATTGCCTATCAAGGTGAAGTGACTCATAAAGACTCAAGTGGTGGTGGCGGAACCATTAAAACCGGTGACGTGCAATGGATGACTGCGGGTGCAGGGGTGTTACATGAAGAGTTCCATTCTCCTGAATTTGCAGAGCATGGCGGTCTTTTTGAAATGGTGCAATTGTGGGTAAATTTACCTTCGCATTCAAAAATGACCCCTGGAAAATATCAAGCCATTGAAGCTAAAGATATTCCGGACATTGCACTAGACGAGCACGGTAGTCATTTGCGTGTGATTGCAGGTGAATATGCGGATGCAAAAGGTGCAGCAACTACATTTAGTCCATTAAATGTATGGGACGGTAAATTGGTAAAAGGCCAAAAACATACCCTATATGTACCTGAAGGGCATACTACCCTTGTTGTTGTGCTAGAGGGTGCGGTTGTGGTTAATGATACAAACCGTCTTGAAGGCAAAACTGTTGCGATTTTATCTCGTGAGGGCGTTGAGTTTAGCTTAAATGCTGAAGAAGACACTAAATTCTTGGTGTTGACTGGCCAACCACTGAATGAGCCAATCGAAGGTTATGGTCCATTTGTCATGAATACCAAAGCCGAGATTATGGAAGCGATTAACGATTTTAATCGTGGAAAATTCGGTTCAATCATGCAAGAAGGATAAATTGCTAAGCTGTGCTTAATGATCTTTAAAAGCAAAGTAATAAAAAGCCCGCTATCAAGTGTGAATAGCGGGCTTTTTCGCTGTAAAGTTTCTGTTTTTATGATGGATATCATTATTGTGTCGGCATTGTTTTGTGTGATTTAGTTCTCATTATTATGCCACCATGATACCGCAAAAAATGATACTTGTAAAACGAATGATATAAATACAGTTAAATTATCTTATTTTATTTAAAAGAATTTTTTTAAATTTTTAAAAAATATAGATTTTTATACAGTCATCCTCTTTTGTAAAATTTTATGAAAAACTTTTGGGCTTATCTCTTAAAATTTTTCTATATAAATTGATGCAAAAAATAAAAATCTGGTAGTTTTTAATACGGTGTTTTTTTAGGGTATGAGTGATAATCAAAAAAATTCTCGAAAAATGGGACATCATTTTGGATATCGCAATTATTGGCAGTGGAATGGCAGGACTTGCAGCAGCAAGAATTCTGAAAGATGCAGGACATACAATCACGATATTTGAAGCACTTCCTGGCCGGGGAATGGACAGTCATAGCATTGAGTTCGATGGTGGGATTATTGATGCACCATTGCGTGTTATGAACCCGCATCTATGGAAAAATACACTCAGCCTTGCTGCACATTTAGGCATTAAAACTTTTCCGGTTCGTACCTATATGTCTTGTAGCTGGTTATTTGAAGATCGTACTGAAACATGGTTAACCACATCTCGTAGCCGTATTGGTAATTTCCCAATTATCAATAACCGTAAAGGTATCCAGCAATATGGCTGGCGTCTGGTAAAAGGGATGCTGCAATTAAAAACTGCGATTCACCAGTTCTTTAAATCTAAAAATCAAGATATTACTCTCGCTGAATTTATTAATCAGAACGATATTGAAGAAGTATTCTGGCATGGTGTAGTTATGCCGGTGCTTTATACGATTTGTACATGTAACCCAAAAACAATTGGTGATTGGCCTGCGAAAAACCTTCTTGAGTTTTTGCGTCATTTAACTGATGGTGACATGTTGTTGCGTATGAAAGGCGGTACACCTGCATTTGTAGACAGCTTAATTAAAGGCATTGATATCCATAGCGGTTCGGCAATTAAAAAAGTTGAGCTACAAGGTGAAAAAGTACTGGTCGAAAATGAAAAAGGTGACCAAGGTACATTTGACCGCGTTATTGTGGCGACACCAACTTCTAAACTTGAAGAGTTCTTAAACCCTGAACAGTTTGCAGAAGATATGAATCTGCTTAAACAGTTCCGCTTTGAACAAGGTGACTTGGTTATTCATACAGATGCAACAGTAATGCCACCACGCCGTAAAGACTGGTCAGTGCTGAGCTATATGATGGACCGTAAGTTTACTCGCCAGCAGTTTACAGTTTGGATGAATGCCGTTGAGCCATCACTGGTAGGTAAAAATCCTGTATTCCAAACTTGGCGTCCAGTAGTGGATATTGACCCTAAAAAAGTCATTTCAAAAGTGACCTTAACGCGTGCAGTCGTAGACTCGCAAACCATTGCTTTAAACAAAGAACTACAACAACGCCACTTAGAACCAAACCGTAAAGTATTCTACTGTGGTTCATGGTCATGTGATGGTTTGCCAATTTTAGAGTCAGCAGTGACTTCTGCGATGCATATTGCTGAAATCTTGGGTGCACCTTTACCATTCGTGGGATTAAAGCCTAAGGTCGAAGTTGCCCCTGAACTCGGTTACTAAAATTGTGAAAGCAAAAGTTCGAGCAGCTCTTTCTCGATTTATCCCTCATAAATATGCAATTGATGCATCAAGTTTGGGGGATAGTGAAGAGCTTGCTTGGACAAACTTGGGTTTTTGGAAAAATACCCAAACCTACCGTGAAGCTTGTCGCCAATTGGCTGATCATCTGGCACAAGCTGTCAATTTAAATTCAAAAGATCATCTCTTAGATTTAGGTTGTGGACAGGGTGCAAGTTTATTGCACTGGTTACAGCACTATCATCCTAAAAGCCTTAGTGCTGTTGAACTACAAGCCTCATGTGTTAATAAAATTCAAAAATTTATTCCTGAAATAAGTCAGATTTTCTGTGGTTCATTTTTAAATTTAAAACAATTTGAATTTAAACAACGCTTCGATGTGGTGCTCTGTATCGATGCGGCTTATCACAGTCATTTAAATTCATTTCTGGATTCGGTTACGCCAGTTTTAAATTCAAAAGGACGATTAGGTTTTCATTACTTGATGCGTGCCGACTCATGTCACAACATGACCATGCTACAAGAACAAAAGCATCGTTATTTACTTAAAGCAGCCGATGTCACTTGGAATACCTTACTCACGGAAGAGATACTGAGAACTACCTTGGAACAACAAGGTTTTACAGATATTCAAATCGAAGATTTATCAGAACAGGTATTATTAGGTTTTTCACAGTATATTCAAAATCAACAAGCACAAAGCCATAACCGAGGGTTGGCAAATTTTAAAATCCAAATGACTGCAAAGTTATGCCAACAACTCTATCAAAATGGGTATGTACGTTATATTCAAATAACAGCAATAAAAAAATAGGGTGAGCCATGTCAGTTAAATATCAAGGATCATGTTTATGTGGAGCTGTGAGCTATCAAAGCGATGCAGAGCCACGTTATAGTTTTAATTGCCATTGTCGAGATTGCCAAAAGGCAACAGGTTCGGCCTATGCACCAATCGCTTTTTTTCATCAATCTGAATTGAAAATAAGTGGCGAACTAAAATATTTTGAGACATTAGGTTCTTCTGGTCGTCCCATTAAAAGAGCCTTTTGCCCGACTTGTGGTTCTCAACTTTTTGGCTTACCTGAACTTGTTCCTGAAATGATTTCAATACGCGCAGGCACTTTGGATGATCCAAGTCTCTATCATCCTAAAGCGGAGGTTTTTGTGAGTCAGACCTATGCTTGGGACATGTTGAACCCAAACCTTAAACACTTTGAAAAAATGATAGAGAAGAGCAAGAAATAAGGCTTAATTAAAGAAGCCAAATATTGCCAAAGCACAGATTAAAGTAAGACTGCCAAGAGCTAAAAATAATATGGTTTTTCTAAATTTTAGCTGAGGCATTTTACTTACAAGGATAATAAGGCATGCAAGTATGATCACTAAAGGTTGAAAAAGATTTGATGGTAGATTAGACATGTCGTTCCTTGTTGTTTTTAAATTTATTTTAGAAATAAAGTAATAAACTCATTATATCTTTTTCTTATTTAATTGAAGAACAGAACTTCTTTATAAATTCATATTTTTTATTTCAATGATGGGTAAATCAAGTTTTAAATTTAAAAGAACCATGTACGCTTTTTCCTACATCCATTCAGGAAATTGACGTCTTTCTATGACCTCATGAATTGCCTATGATGAACTCATCAGGAACAGGAAGTTCCAAAACGTAAAACAACAATAATAAGTTTAAGCACCAGGACGTGAGGTACTACAGGATGTATGCCTAGTAACGAAATACGAAAAAAGCCCAACAGGATGTTGGGCTTTTTTCATTTCTTATTAAAGAATTTCTTTACCACCTAAGGCAGCACAGTCAAAAGGTCTATTCCAAAACCTACAGGCAACAAAAAACCCCATAAATTAAATATTCATGAGGTTTAATGATGGTGCCGGCACACGGATTCGAACTGTGGACCTACTGATTACAAGTACGAACAAACGCCTATATTTTTTATATTAAAAACAATGAGTTGAGTCTAAGAGTTGATGGGAAATTCAATAAAATCAATTAGACCGTTATATTTTTGCTAAGGTATTGAAAGTTAAGGAAGGAGGTGGATGGAGGACAAAATCTCCTGCAAAATGATGATGGCTAAGTACAAGAAAAGTAACAAGCATACTGACCAATAGACCATTACAAGACCATATCTTTTGGGGTATACCATTGATGGACCGTAAACAGAAACTTGCAGAAAACTAACACTTTTCAGAGAGTACCGCAGTGGACCTTGGCTGGAGTAAGGAACTTCTAAGATGAATGAGACAGTACCGTATGCTAAACCTATTCATTTGCCATAGGAGGGTCTTGAGACTTTATCTCCCCTCAACTGAAGAATAGTAAAAAAGCAAAACACCACCTACGAAATGCATAAAGTGGAAGAAAACAAAAAAAAGCTCAACAAACAACAAAAGCCTCAAATTTTCCCCCTGACTCCTACATCATCTTTTTTTCCTGCAGCTAACAGCGCTGCTAGTGAACACCACTAGACTAGACACTAGCAAGATGCTTAGATGTAGGAAAAATTAAGGCTGATCAAATAGATAATGTGATGTATGAATAGTTGCAAGGTTAGTCAAAAGTCTCAAGCAATCACATTGAATAACAGACACAATAGGCTGCTATTCCTACGCTATTTTTTGCATAAGTAGTCGCTCTTTTCTCACAGTTATTCACCTAAGAAAATAATTGTTATCAGAGTCAATATACATTCAAGAAATTTATAGATAATTTACATTAAATAAAAATTATTTTTTGTTCAGGATTTTCTCTTATTGTTCTACTATAAGGGGAAATTTTGATTTATATTGATTTAGTATGCCTTCCGAAGAACTTCAACATCGCTATCCTCTTAATATTGGGAAAAAAATTGGTGATTTTGAGCTGTTTCAAACACAGTTAACTACGTTAAACCAGTTTTCTGAGCATGGAATTTTATCAAAAAAGGATTTTGGAAAATGGCGCACCCAAAAATGTGATGCAATAATTATTAGTCGAACTCCTTTTTTGAGAACAATAGCTATTGGCGAGGATAAGTCGACAGGAAGAATTACAAATAGAAACTGGAAAAAACTATCAAAGGATCTTTTGGAGTCAAAACTTAATCCTACGGATACAAAAATTGGTTATTTGACAGATGGTGCAACAACTTATTGGATTGCTGGTGGATTTGATGAGGTCAAATTAATTACCAGAGATGATAATAAAGCTTTACCAGTAAAAATTGATTTTAATGATAAAACTTTTGTATCGGAGTTTACATATATAGTGAATAACTATGATCCTGATTCAGGAGTAGTGAAAAGCCCTACAAATGTAAATCCGCATGCTCTAGCTAAATCAGTATGGCAAACAATTTGGCGTTTAAAGGCCGATAGACCAGAGGACTGTTTAGCTACATTTGTAGAGTTGTTTGTATATAAGTTCTTGAACGATCTGAATTTAATGCAGAGGGATCATATAGGAACTGATGTTTCGATTGATTATCTTTTATCCTTAGATAAAGAGTATTGTTTTCAATATTATATGAAAAATATACGTCCATATATAAAGCACCTTTTCCCAGAGGGAGAAGATGGATTAAGTATTATTAATGGTATTGTTTTTCAACCTACGAATAAAGATCATAACTATATTTTTCATGAGTTGTTGAAGAAATTTATTAAATTTGGGTCCTTAAAAAATACAGATCCAGAGTTTAAAACTAAATTGTATGAATCTTTTTTACAGGAAAGTGATACAACAACAACTTTTGGACAATTTTTTACTCCGAGGAAAATTGTAGGCGCTATATATGATATGGCTCAAGTGGGGCGCCTTTCACATGGAAGAGAAATTTGTGATCCAGCTAGTGGCGTGGGTGGCTTTATTCTTGAGCAAATGGCAAGGGATTTACAAGGACAATGGGTTTTATCAGATGATCAAATGGAGCCTATTCATAAGTGGAAAGCTTTAGAAATTGTTCCAAAAACAGCTATTTTAGCGAAAGCAAATGCTTTAGTGCATTGTGGTGATTTATTAGCTGATCAACCAAGTCGTGTACCAGCATTTGCAAAGTGGCTCAATGAAGTCTTTAACTGTAGATCAGATACCTCCTTGGGTGCTTTAGATGATTTATCTAAAGATAAGTATGATTTAATAATAAGTAATCCGCCTTATGTTGTTTCAGGATCTGCTGATATTGGAAAGTTGATAAATAATTCACCTGTGAGAAAAGAGTATTTTGCTCGTAAATATAGTGGAGTCGAAGGATTATTTGTTCAATTTATAGTGCAGGCATTGAAACCAAATGGGGATGCTTGGGTATTGTTACCTGAGACGTTTTTTATGAGAACTACTGATAAAGTATTACGTGATTGGGTTTATCAAAATTGTGAATTAGATCTTCTAGCTTTATTACCAGAAAGAACGTTCTTTAATACGCCAAAGAGAGTAGTAGTTGCACATTTAAAGAAAAGACCTGTGCAGCTATCCCCTGAAGCACTAAAGAAAAAGTTAGAAAAAGAAAATGTATTGCTCTTCGCTGTAAGTGAAATAGGTGAAAGTAGAGATGCTAGAAGATTACCTATTGCTGAAAATGATCTAGAAGATTTAATAACTGCATATAAGTTGCATTCTGTAGGCGCTCCTATAGATCCCAACGTGCGTAGGGCTGTTATTACACAGTCTATCAATTTATATCAAAGTAAGTCGATAAATATTCGTCATTATTGGGATAAATCAGTAGCTCAGGAGCTAGGTTTATTAACAGAAGATGAAGATCCTGTTACAGCAAAAAAAAGCTTAGACCGAAAAATGGAAAGTTTAGAATCTCTTATTGTTAAATGGCAAAAAGAACAAGCGAGTTACCCATTACCAAAAACTGTTAAAAAGTTTAAAAAGGTAAAATTAGGTCAAGAGGAAATTTTTGAACTTAGAATTGGGAAACGAGTACTAAAAAAAGATATTTATCAAAAACAAACGGGTATTCCTTTATTTAGTGCTAATGTCAGAAAAACATTTGGATTTGTAGAAGAAGCAAATGCAGGGAATTTACTGTATGGTGGCGCTTTATGGAGTATTGATAGTGATTTCGATTCTGTGGGTGTTGCTCCTGGAGAAGTTTATTCAATTACAGATCATTGTGGGCAAGTGGAAATTTTAGTTGAGGGAATTGAACCTAGATATCTAGCTCAAATGATAAAGCAGGCTGGTAATGATATGGGGTTAAATAGAGATTTTAGAGCCTCTCTACAAACTATGGCTGATTTAGAAATAGAATTACCTGTCTTAGAGGATGGTAGTTATGATTATGAAACTATGTCTGAATGGTCTGATTTTCATGAGCATTTGTATAAAACAGAGAAAGAACTTAAAAAGCTTCTTCTGAATTAATTGTTTAAAGAGATGTTAAGTTCAGCAAATATAGAGCATGGAATAATGTTAGCTTCACTAAGGAGCTGGCATTATTTTTTCTTATTATTTTAGCTATTTTAGTTTTATGCAGAATAACAAGTCAAAATAAATCAAAAACCAAAGAGATAGTAATTCTAGTATTCTTTCTGACATTGTTGGTTTGCTGCTATCATACTGAAAGTAACTAATTCGTTATATGAAAGATGTATTTGTACCTTAAAAACTAAAGGCAGAATTGAAATTGACAGATAACCCATACCACTTGCATTTTGGGAGGGGTAATGGTGCTTCACAGAAAAAATAATAAAAAAACAAAACACCACCTTGCCAACGGATAAAGCCGAAGAAAACAAACAAAAAACTCAGCAAAAAGAAAAGGCTCAGATTTCCCCCCTCACTCCTACATCATCTTTTTTGCTACAGCTAACAGCGCTGCTAGTGAGCATCACTAGACTAGACACTAGCCAGATGCTTAGATGTAGGAAAAAGGTCAGGGCCATCAAATAGATGACCTGACATATACAATCAAGACTGAATGGCAATTCCAAGAAAATCAAATGTTGAAGAAGTGATTAGATGAAATGAAACTGTATGTTACCTCTTTCATTAGTTAGGCATCAGAATAGTCCTATAGTCTTTAAAACCCATTAGTTTTAATAATTTTGATCATTTCTTGTATTGATGTCGCTAAATCACTTGAATCAAAGGTATTAGAATGCATGAAAGTATTTTCGGGATGGTGAATATGATTTCTAATAAAAGTCATTAATGTTACAGATTTAGGTGGTAAAGCTGTTCCATTTCTATCTCGAATCCATGTTTTACTCGTTGGGCATCCTTGACTATTTAACCATGACTCAAATGTATTTTCTGAATAGCTTTGGGACTTTTCCTGTAAATACCCATATAACTCATTATGTAAATCAACGGTTGGCAAATTATAAGCTTTATAGTTAATCTCTCCCCATGTAGGGCTCCATGGGAATAAATAATCCATATTAGCTTTTGAGATTATATTTTTATGGTCCTCTTTTTTAAATATAAAAATTCCCACATTCTTTAATGATGGTGAGTTAAGAAAATAAGGAGAATGTGTTGTGACGAATATCTGTTTATGCTTGGATAACTCCATAAGTGCTTCACATAACTTCATTTGTCCCATTGGGTGCAAACATATTTCTGGTTCATCAATGAATAAATAGAATGGTCTGGTTGATTGTTTATCTTGATCGAATGCAATTTCTTCTGCATAAATTTGAAGTAAAGCTAAAGCAACAGAACGCTGCATTCCATTACCCTTCTCATCCATTCTTACTTCTATTCCATCATTAATGTGTATGGATGATCCTTTAAAAAAAGATTCAATTTTAGGGAAATCAAATTGGAAATTTAAAGAGGCACTACCAAACTGATTAGTAAAAATAGAATTCAATCTGTTTTCAATTTTAGAAATCTTCTTTCGTAGTTCTGAGGAATGAGAGTTAAATACATCATTAAATTTCTTTGAAAAATCAATAAACTCTTCAGTTTTGGTGTGTTCTGCTGCGATTTCCTTTAGTAGTGTTCCGCATAAGGTTGATGTTCCGAAAGAAGCTTCATCATTAGGATTAGTATCAGCCCAGATAAAATTAGTTTCAAAGAGCTTTTTTATTGTTCCATCAAGTCCACCAGTATTAGTGAATATACCGCTATCTTTATTGAATGTTTTGAGTGTTCTAATATCAGAGGTTGATCTTGAAATTTTGAAATAAGATTTTCCTTCAGTACATTGATAGACTACTTGTTTGAATGGTTCTGCTTTATTCTCTTGGGCAAAGGTTTCGATGATATTAATTACGGCTCCAGTGAATTCTAATTCAACTGTAGCTTCTTCTGCGAAATCTCCAGTTATCTTTTTATGATGAATTATTTCCAAGTTCTTTTTGGTACTATTTCTAATGAAATCAATAGCCTCTAATACGGTGGATTTCCCGCTGTTATTTTCTCCAATAAAAATATTTAGACCACTTCCTTTTTCACCATTTGGAATATTAAAAGTTAAAAAATTACTCTCTTCAGAGAATCCTTTGAAGTTGTTTATTTTAAGGCTGTTTATATGCATAAGTAATCTTATATCTTGTTAAAACAATGAGTTGAAAATATATATATTTAATGTATATTATGCAATGGAATCTCTCTAAATCTTCCCCATAACAAAGCAAGGGCTTAAATGGGTGTTAGTTCCTTTAACTAACGTAATTAGATAGGGAGTTAAGACATGACCAAGAAATTAGTCAATGTACGAGCTTATAAACGCTATCGTTTAGGTGCTTGGGAGCATGTGTGTAAACACAAGCGATCTTATCCTAAACGTTAATTTATATAGAGAGATTCCACTCTAATATTGTATTAAATGTATGTATGCTTTTCTCTTACTAATAATATTTTTGATATAGAACATTAATAGTCCCTTTAAGGATAACACTTCACAAAGATGCCCATTAATTTGTGAAAAGGGCTTAAAGTAGAAGAAAACAGGATTATTCTTCTCTCCTCTGGGGGAGGGTATGGATCGTGCGCCAAAGAAAAAAATAGTAAAAAAAGCAAAATACCACCTCATCAGTGGATAAAGCCGAAGAAAATAAACAAAAAACTCAGCAAAAAGGAAAGGCTCAAATTTTCCCCCTCACTCCTACATCATCTTTTTTGCTACAACTAACAGCGCTGCTAGTGAGCAACACTGGAGTAGACTAGCAAGATGCTTAGATGTAGGAAAAAGGTCAGGGTCATCAAATAGATGACCCTGACACTTCCTAAACAGATCGAATCAAGCATTATGCTACCTGATCTAATCCTTCACCTTCACCTTCACCTTCACCTTCACCTTCGATTTCATCTTCATCCTCTACTTCGTCGAAATAGTCTGGCTGATCAGAAGGAGTGATAATCTTAAACGGAGATTTAGGCCCTGAGATCAAAACACCTGTAACAGGGTTAAAGATTCGCTCCCCTAATTGGAACTCTTCTAGAGGTTTTAAATAAGGTTGCTGATACTTAGCGATTGCAAGGAATTGATAATTTTCGTAAGCAATTCCCGTAAATTCTAAATAGCGTGATGCAGGTTTTTTAGCATTACGGTCATTCACAGAAAAATATTTAGCGAAGAAGTTTGCAGCTTTACTTGGGTCGATACTGACTTCTTTGGTCTTAGAGTCTACTTTAACTCCAGATACAAGTTTATCTTTTATTACCTTCTTGAAAGGAATGGCAGTCTCTTTCTGAACCTGTTTAAATCCCTTTAATAGCCAATCAGCTGCATCGTTAGGAGTTAATTGAAATCCGTTATCTAAGTAGCGTTCTGGGTAATAGCGATAAAACCGCTTAATGAAATAATGTACGACGACATTTGACTTATAAGCTCTAGCGATGAGCCTGTAAATTATTTTGTGTAAGTTCCATTTTTTATAAATGATCTTTTAATCGATCATCGAACTGAATCGTAAACCAATTCATTGCTAAACGCCAATTTTGAATTGGCATCGTCCATTTCTTCGCAGCATTTGATGTTGCTAAGTAAATGACCTTCTTTACTGAGTCATCAGATGAAAAGATTTTCCTTTTCTTCGTTGAATGGCGTATTACGCTATTCAACGACTCAATCGCATTTGTTGTATAAATTGCATGACGTATTTCGGCTGGATAGCTAAAGATCGTTCGGATATTTTCCCAATTGGCCCGCCAGGATTCTCCAATTTTGGGATACTGGTGATTCCATTGATCACAGAAGATGTCTAGGGATTTTAAAGCATTTTCCTCTGTACTTGCCTGATAAATCGCTTTCAGACCCGACGTAACAGCTTTGTAGTCTTTCCAGCTTACAAATCTCAGGCTATTGCGTACAACATGCACGATACACAGTTGAATATCAGTATGAGGGTAAACAGAGGCTATCGCGTCAGGGAAGCCTTTTAATCCATCTACACAGGCAACAAGAATGTCCTGTACTCCTCGATTTTTTAGCTCTGTCATGACTGACAGCCAGAATTTGGCACCTTCTGTCTGAGCAATCCACATACCCAGTAATTCTTTTTGCCCATCCATATTGATGCCTAAAGCAAGGTATACGGACTTGTTAATCACATTGGAGTGCTGACGGACTTTGACAACAATACAGTCAAGATAGACAACAGGATAAAGGCTATCTAAGGCTCTATTTTGCCACTCAGTCACTTGCTCAATCACAGCATCGGTAACTTTGCTGATGAGAGATGCTGACACATCGGCATCGTACATTTCTTTGAAGAAGGCTACAATTTCCCTATTAGTCATTCCTTTTGCATACAGTGAGAGGATTTGGTCATCCATACTGGTGATGCGTGTTTGGTGCTTTTTGATAATTTGTGGCTCAAATGAACCTTCTCGATCACGGGGAATATCTAAAGCCAGTTGTCCATCTTGAGTTGTAATGGTTTTAGAACTAAACCCATTACGGCTATTTGAGCCTTTCTTGGGCTGATGCTTTTCATAACCGAGATGGTCTGAAAGTTCAGTATTGAGTGCAGTTTCAATCATGAATTTTTTAAAGACTGCTGTCATTTGGTTTAAGTCTTCTGGTGTTTTTAGACCTTTAGCCAATTCGGCAGCCATACTTTTGATTGTTGCTTCATCCATGTGAAGTACCTTTTGTAATTATCCTCTGAAGGATAAATGAAAATTAAGTACTTACACAAAATTTAGAACAGTCCC
>NZ_JAKTIM010000052.1:0-37756 GCF_027855455.1 Acinetobacter sp. AOR01_HL
ATCATTAAGAGAATTGAAGAACAACTTGTGTGGATTTTTACTGATTGATTAATCGAAATAATTTTCATTGATTGATTGGTTTAAATTACTCGAAGTTTATTTGAGCGAAATTTAAGTCAGTAATTGATGAGCCAGAATTGGTACCTTGTCTATAAATAAGGTGCAAAATGATTTTAACTGAAGAGTTTGATCATGGCTCAGATTGAACGCTGGCGGCAGGCTTAACACATGCAAGTCGAGCGGGGGAAGGTAGCTTGCTACTGGACCTAGCGGCGGACGGGTGAGTAATGCTTAGGAATCTGCCTATTAGTGGGGGACAACATCTCGAAAGGGATGCTAATACCGCATACGTCCTACGGGAGAAAGCAGGGGATCTTCGGACCTTGCGCTAATAGATGAGCCTAAGTCGGATTAGCTAGTTGGTGGGGTAAAGGCCTACCAAGGCGACGATCTGTAGCGGGTCTGAGAGGATGATCCGCCACACTGGGACTGAGACACGGCCCAGACTCCTACGGGAGGCAGCAGTGGGGAATATTGGACAATGGGGGGAACCCTGATCCAGCCATGCCGCGTGTGTGAAGAAGGCCTTATGGTTGTAAAGCACTTTAAGCGAGGAGGAGGCTACTTTAGTTAATACCTAGAGATAGTGGACGTTACTCGCAGAATAAGCACCGGCTAACTCTGTGCCAGCAGCCGCGGTAATACAGAGGGTGCGAGCGTTAATCGGATTTACTGGGCGTAAAGCGTGCGTAGGCGGCTTATTAAGTCGGATGTGAAATCCCCGAGCTTAACTTGGGAATTGCATTCGATACTGGTGAGCTAGAGTATGGGAGAGGATGGTAGAATTCCAGGTGTAGCGGTGAAATGCGTAGAGATCTGGAGGAATACCGATGGCGAAGGCAGCCATCTGGCCTAATACTGACGCTGAGGTACGAAAGCATGGGGAGCAAACAGGATTAGATACCCTGGTAGTCCATGCCGTAAACGATGTCTACTAGCCGTTGGGGCCTTTGAGGCTTTAGTGGCGCAGCTAACGCGATAAGTAGACCGCCTGGGGAGTACGGTCGCAAGACTAAAACTCAAATGAATTGACGGGGGCCCGCACAAGCGGTGGAGCATGTGGTTTAATTCGATGCAACGCGAAGAACCTTACCTGGCCTTGACATACTAGAAACTTTCCAGAGATGGATTGGTGCCTTCGGGAATCTAGATACAGGTGCTGCATGGCTGTCGTCAGCTCGTGTCGTGAGATGTTGGGTTAAGTCCCGCAACGAGCGCAACCCTTTTCCTTACTTGCCAGCATTTCGGATGGGAACTTTAAGGATACTGCCAGTGACAAACTGGAGGAAGGCGGGGACGACGTCAAGTCATCATGGCCCTTACGGCCAGGGCTACACACGTGCTACAATGGTCGGTACAAAGGGTTGCTACACAGCGATGTGATGCTAATCTCAAAAAGCCGATCGTAGTCCGGATTGGAGTCTGCAACTCGACTCCATGAAGTCGGAATCGCTAGTAATCGCGGATCAGAATGCCGCGGTGAATACGTTCCCGGGCCTTGTACACACCGCCCGTCACACCATGGGAGTTTGTTGCACCAGAAGTAGCTAGCCTAACTGCAAAGAGGGCGGTTACCACGGTGTGGCCGATGACTGGGGTGAAGTCGTAACAAGGTAGCCGTAGGGGAACCTGCGGCTGGATCACCTCCTTAACGAAAGATTGACGATTGGTAAGAATCCACAACAAGTTGTTCTTCATAGATGTATCTGAGGGTCTGTAGCTCAGTTGGTTAGAGCACACGCTTGATAAGCGTGGGGTCACAAGTTCAAGTCTTGTCAGACCCACCATGACTTTGACTGGTTGAAGTTATAGATAAAAGATACATGATTGATGATGTAAGCTGGGGACTTAGCTTAGTTGGTAGAGCGCCTGCTTTGCACGCAGGAGGTCAGGAGTTCGACTCTCCTAGTCTCCACCAGAACTTAAGATAAGTTCGGATTACAGAAATTAGTAAATAAAGATTGAGATCTTGGTTTATTAACTTCTGTGATTTCATTATCACGGTAATTAGTGTGATCTGACGAAGACACATTAACTCATTAACAGATTGGCAAAATTGAGTCTGAAATAAATTGTTCACTCAAGAGTTTAGGTTAAGCGATTAATCTAGATGAATTGAGAACTAGCAAATTAACTGAATCAAGCGTTTTGGTATGTGAATTTAGATTGAAGCTGTACGGTGCTTAAGTGCACAGTGCTCTAAACTGAAATGTTGAAGTTACTAACTTGTAGGTAACATCGACTGTTTGGGGTTGTATAGTCAAGTAATTAAGTGCATGTGGTGGATGCCTTGGCAGTCAGAGGCGATGAAAGACGTGATAGCCTGCGAAAAGCTCCGGGGAGGCGGCAAATATCCTTTGATCCGGAGATGTCTGAATGGGGGAACCCACCTACTTTAAGGTAGGTATTGCAACATGAATACATAGTGTTGCAAGGCGAACGAGGGGAAGTGAAACATCTCAGTACCCTTAGGAAAAGAAATCAATTGAGATTCCCTCAGTAGCGGCGAGCGAACGGGGATCAGCCCATTAAGTTATGTGTGTTTTAGTGGAACGCTCTGGGAAGTGCGAACGTAGAGGGTGATATTCCCGTACACGAAAGGGCACACATAATGATGACGAGTAGGGCGAGGCACGTGAAACCTTGTCTGAATATGGGGGGACCATCCTCCAAGGCTAAATACTCCTGACTGACCGATAGTGAACCAGTACCGTGAGGGAAAGGCGAAAAGAACCCCTGTGAGGGGAGTGAAATAGATCCTGAAACCGCATGCATACAAGCAGTGGGAGCACCTTCGTGGTGTGACTGCGTACCTTTTGTATAATGGGTCAGCGACTTATATTCAGTAGCGAGGTTAACCGTATAGGGGAGCCGTAGAGAAATCGAGTCTTAATAGGGCGTTTAGTTGCTGGGTATAGACCCGAAACCAGGCGATCTATCCATGAGCAGGTTGAAGGTTGGGTAACACTAACTGGAGGACCGAACCCACTGTCGTTGAAAAGCCAGGGGATGACTTGTGGATAGGGGTGAAAGGCTAATCAAGCCTGGTGATAGCTGGTTCTCCCCGAAAGCTATTTAGGTAGCGCCTCGGACGAATACCATAGGGGGTAGAGCACTGTTTCGGCTAGGGGGTCATCCCGACTTACCAAACCGATGCAAACTCCGAATACCTATGAGTACTATCCGGGAGACAGACTGCGGGTGCTAACGTCCGTAGTCAAGAGGAAAACAATCCAGACCGCCAGCTAAGGCCCCAAAATCATAGTTAAGTGGGAAACGATGTGGGAAGGCATAGACAGCTAGGAGGTTGGCTTAGAAGCAGCCACCCTTTAAAGAAAGCGTAATAGCTCACTAGTCGAGTCGGCCTGCGCGGAAGATGTAACGGGGCTAAAACTATGTGCCGAAGCTGCGGATGTATACTTTGTATACGTGGTAGGGGAGCGTTCTGTAAGCCGATGAAGGTGTGTTGAGAAGCATGCTGGAGGTATCAGAAGTGCGAATGCTGACGTGAGTAACGACAAAACGGGTGAAAAACCCGTTCGCCGAAAGACCAAGGGTTCCAGTCCAACGTTAATCGGGGCTGGGTGAGTCGACCCCTAAGGCGAGGCCGAAAGGCGTAGTCGATGGGAAAATGGTTAATATTCCATTACTTCTGTGTAATGCGATGAGAGGACGGAGAAGGCTAAATCAGCCTGGCGTTGGTTGTCCAGGTGAAAGGATGTAGGCATGTATCTTAGGCAAATCCGGGGTACTCTATGCTGAGATCTGATAGCAAGCTGTACTTGTACAGCGAAGTGGTTGATGCCATGCTTCCAGGAAAAGTCTCTAAGCTTCAGTTACACAGGAATCGTACCCGAAACCGACACAGGTGGTCAGGTCGAGTAGACCAAGGCGCTTGAGAGAACTCTGCTGAAGGAACTAGGCAAAATGGTACCGTAACTTCGGGAGAAGGTACGCTGTTGTTGGTGATGGAACTCGCTTCCTGAGCTGACGACAGCCGCAGAAACCAGGCCGCTGCAACTGTTTATTAAAAACATAGCACTCTGCAAACACGAAAGTGGACGTATAGGGTGTGATGCCTGCCCGGTGCTGGAAGGTTAATTGATGGGGTTAGCGTAAGCGAAGCTCTTGATCGAAGCCCCAGTAAACGGCGGCCGTAACTATAACGGTCCTAAGGTAGCGAAATTCCTTGTCGGGTAAGTTCCGACCTGCACGAATGGCATAATGATGGCGGCGCTGTCTCCAGCAGAGGCTCAGTGAAATCGAAATCGCTGTGAAGATGCAGTGTACCCGCGGCTAGACGGAAAGACCCCGTGAACCTTTACTGCAGCTTGACACTGAACTTTGACCTTACTTGTGTAGGATAGGTGGGAGGCTTTGAAGCTGGAACGCTAGTTCCAGTGGAGCCGTCCTTGAAATACCACCCTGGTAATGTTGAGGTTCTAACTCTGTCCCGTGATCCGGGACGAGGACCGTGTCTGGTGGGTAGTTTGACTGGGGCGGTCTCCTCCTAAAGAGTAACGGAGGAGTACGAAGGTGCGCTCAGCGTGGTCGGAAATCACGCGTAGAGTATAAAGGCAAAAGCGCGCTTAACTGCGAGACCCACAAGTCGAGCAGGTACGAAAGTAGGTCTTAGTGATCCGGTGGTTCTGTATGGAAGGGCCATCGCTCAACGGATAAAAGGTACTCTGGGGATAACAGGCTGATACCGCCCAAGAGTTCATATCGACGGCGGTGTTTGGCACCTCGATGTCGGCTCATCTCATCCTGGGGCTGAAGCAGGTCCCAAGGGTATGGCTGTTCGCCATTTAAAGAGGTACGCGAGCTGGGTTTAGAACGTCGTGAGACAGTTCGGTCCCTATCTACCGTGGGCGCTGGAAATTTGAGAGGATCTGCTCCTAGTACGAGAGGACCAGAGTGGACGAACCTCTGGTGTACCGGTTGTGACGCCAGTCGCATCGCCGGGTAGCTATGTTCGGAAGGGATAACCGCTGAAAGCATCTAAGCGGGAAGCCTACCTCAAGATAAGATTTCCCTAGGACTTTATGTCCTCTAAAGAGCCGTTCGAGACTAGGACGTTGATAGGTTGGATGTGGAAGCATAGTGATATGTGAAGCTGACCAATACTAATTGCTCGTGAGGCTTGACTATACAACACCCAAGCAGTTGTATATGAAGCATCAATCGATTCTTAAATATGCAAGACAACTTGATTTAGTTATACCTCTAGCTAAAATGAACAGATAAAGTAAGATTCAATTCAGCCCAGTCTGTTACAGATTTGGAAAACGCTTCGGCATCAAGTAAGACCTAAGCAAGTATCCATAAACAGTTGTGCTGGCGACCATAGCAAGAGTGAACCACCTGATCCCTTCCCGAACTCAGAAGTGAAACCTCTTAGCGCTGATGGTAGTGTGGGATTACCCATGTGAGAGTAAGTCATCGCCAGCTCATTATTCTAAACACCCCAATCTCAAAAGAGGTTGGGGTGTTTTTTTATAGCAAGAAATCAATCAATAAAGAATTGTTTAATTATATAACTACAAATCATTTTTGATTGAAAATTGAACTAAACGGCAGAATATTATAAAACTATAAAAAATTAGAAATAGGAAAAATGAAATGGAATATAAAGGAAGTTGCCATTGTGGTCAGGTAAAGTTTGCCGCGGAAGGTGAGCTAACAGAAGCCTTATCTTGTAATTGTTCTATCTGCCAAAAGAAAGGGGCTTTACTTTGGTTCCTGCCGACTAATCAGGTTACCGTTACTTTAGATTCTCCTGATATTTTAGCGAATTACACTTTTAACAAGCATGTGATTAATCATCATTTCTGTAAAAATTGCGGTATTCATCCCTATGCTCAAGGTATAGATGCCCAAGGTAATTCGATCTTTGCGATTAATGTTCGATGTATAGATGATATTGATTTAGAAAAGATAAAAATAAATTATTTTGATGGGCGTTCTGTTTAATAACTAGGTTTATTCAATGATGACTAAAAAACAATTAACTTCAAAGCAAATAGATATGTTGCTTGAATTATTAAAAAATAGATTTGAAAAGAATATACATCGACATAAAGAAATTGATTGGACGAATGTGCGAGCTAAACTCATTGAGTCTCCAGACAAACTATGGACATTGCAGGAAATGGAAAATACAGGAGGAGAGCCGGATGTTATTGCTTATGACCAGCAGAAAGATGAATATTTGTTTATAGATTGCTCTGTTGAGTCACCGAAAGGTCGTAGAAGCCTTTGCTATGATCGAGAAGCCTTAGAGTCTAGAAAAGATCATCCTCCTAAAAATAGCGCAATAGACTTAGTCCAAGAAATAGGGGCTGAACTCCTAACAGAAGAGCAATATCACCAATTACAACAGCTCGGGGAGTTTGATCTAAAAACATCAAGCTGGCTTGCTACTCCAGAGGAAATCCGAAAATTAGGAGGAGCTCTTTTTGCGGACCGTCGCTATGGTCGAGTCTTCATCTATCACAATGGAGCCCAGTCATATTATGCAGCTCGTGGTTTTCGCTGCTGTTTAAGGGTATAGGTCTTGCGAATCAACTCGATCGTTTGGATTTGATATTTTATGCCAAGAAAATGGAGATTCTTGCAACTTTTGACGGATGGTAAACATGACAAGATATGTTCTGGAATTAAATAAAAACATCAGGACATTTCTAAAAATGCAGCTCAATCCAATTTACTATAATGAACAACATATAGCTTTTGCCGATAATGTTCGTAGATTTGTACAAAAAGAAATGACACCTTTCGTTAATGAATGGGATGAGGCTGAGACATTCCCAAGAGAACTTTATAAAAAGGCTGCCGAAATTGGATTATTGGGTCTAGGTTTTTCAGAAGAATATGGTGGTATTCCAGATGCAGATCCATTGTATTCATTACTGGCTGGTATCGAAATGGCAAAGGCGGGTTCAGGTGGGGTGCATATCTCGCTCATGGTCCATACCATTGGCGCCCCTCCCATTCAGCACTTTGGAAGTGCGGAGTTAAAGGCTAGAGTTCTGCCAGGTATTATTTCCGGTGAGAAAATTTCGGCTTTAGCGATTACAGAACCTGGTGGTGGTTCAGATGTTGCTGCATTACAGACTAAAGCTGTCAGAGATGGGGATTATTATATTGTTTCGGGCGAGAAAACATTTATTACATCGGGAATTCGTGCAGACTATTATACAGTTGCAGTGCGTACTGATCCGACAAAAACGGGTGCAGAAGGCATTTCAATGTTACTCATTGATGCACATAGTGAAGGTATTACTAAAACGCCTTTGAAGAAAATGGGATGGTGGGCATCAGATACGGCACATTTGCATTTTGATCAAGTACGAGTACCTGCATCAAATCTACTTGGCAAAGAAAATGCCGGTTTTAAAGTTATTATGAATAACTTTAATATGGAGCGGTTTTTCTTGGGAGTAGTCGCTTATGGGTATGCATTAGTCTGTTATGAAGAAGCTTTAGAGTGGGCACAGCAACGTAAAACTTTTGGTAAGCGATTAATTGATCATCAAGTAGTACGCCATAAATTGGTAGATATGGCAACCCAACTGACCTCAACGAGGGCATTACTTGAAGAAACAGCATGGAAAATGACTCAGCCGAAGTTACAAGGACCTGAGTTGGTGGCGCAAATTTCAATGCTTAAAAATGTTGCGACTCGCACTATGCAATTTTGTGCTGATGCGGCTGTACAAACATTAGGTGGTATGGGCTTTATGCGAGGTACCAAGTCAGAACGTATTTACCGTGAAGTAAAGGTCAATATGATTGGCGGTGGTGCTGAAGAAATTATGAAAGATTTGATTAGTAAACAGCTTGGTTATTAATTCTTATAAGGTGGACTTTGAGCCACCTTTTTTATTTCAAAGCCATTTCCCAAACCATTTCCGTTAACTCATCAATTTTGACTTTACCCTCAGATTTATACCAAGTTACAGTCCATGAAATTGCACCGCCAATTAAGCGTCGCCAAATAAAAGCATCGTGTTTGACTTTACCTTGTGTGCGTAACTTTTCTATAACGTCGAGCCAGATTTGTTCATATTCATTACGCATTTTTAAAAGATAATCTTGCTTTTCTTTTGATAGAGCGAACCATTCGTACACCAACACAGCCATGGCTGCACCAGTATCTCCAGTAATTGAGATCAGTTCGGCTTTAATAAGAGCACGTAATTGTTGTTCTGGGTCTGTAGATTGAGTTACTGCATCATTTAAACGGGCAAGATTATAGATAATGGTCTGTTCCATCACATGAGCGAGGATATCATCTTTACTTTTGAAATGATGAAATAAGCTTCCCGATTGGATTCCAATAAATTGAGCAAGTTCACGAACAGTGGTTTTATCATAGCCTTGCTTATGAAAAAGATAGGCTGCACCATGCAATAAACGGCCACGTGGACTGTCATCAAAGCAGGGGATATATGGAATCTGTTCAATTGAGGTGGCAATCATGTGCTCAGTTTGTTCCTTTATCTAAAAGTCTATAGTGGAAATTTTCACTAAATTTCATCGCATTTCAGATTATTTGCCGAATTTGGAAGATTTGGTCAACATCACAATAACATTTTGCGCTTTACAAACCAAGCGCTTGCTTGGTGATGTTGAGGCTGATTTTTAGACAAAATAATGAGAAATAGAATGGCAAATAATCAGCAGGATGATCATCTAGTCGTAAAAATAGGGTGTGCCTCTGGGTTTTGGGGAGATACCAATACTGCCGCTTTTCAGTTAGTGCATTTGACCGATATTAATTATTTGGTTTTTGATTATTTGTCCGAAATTACCATGTCGATTATGGCAAAAGCGAAGATGGTAGAACCGAAACATGGTTATGCTTTAGATTTTGTCAGCCGAGTCATGGCACCCTTACTAAAAAAAATTGCTGAAAAAAAGATTAAAGTGATTAGTAATGCGGGTGGTGTTAATCCATTGGCTTGTCGGGATGCCTTGCAAAAAATTATTAAAGAGTATGGTCTAGATCTGAAAGTGGCTGTGGTGTTAGGTGATGATCTTTTGCCAAAACATGAGCAGCTAAAATCACAGAATATTCAAGAAATGTTTAGCGGAGAAGCGTTGCCAGAACAGGTGGCAAGCAGTAATGCTTATTTAGGCGCGGTTGCTATTCGTGACGCCTTAGACTTAGGTGCAGATATTGTGATTACGGGTCGTGTAGTTGACTCTGCTGTGGTACTTGCACCCTTACTTCATGAATATCAGTGGCCTTTAGATGACTATGACAAATTGGCGCAAGGTTCGTTGGCAGGTCATGTGATTGAATGTGGAGCCCAATGTACGGGTGGTAATTTTACCGATTGGCAATTGGTACAGGGCTTCGACAACATGGGCTTTCCAGTGGTTGAAGTGAGTGAAGATGGCTCATTTGTTGTAACTAAGCCTCAAGGTACAGGTGGTCTGGTTTCTACTGCTACAGTTGCAGAGCAAATTGTTTATGAAATAGGCAATCCTCAAGCATATTTACTACCCGATGTCATTGCTGATTTCAGCCACGTGCATTTAGAGCAAGTCGGGGAGCACCGAGTTCGTGTGATGGGTGCAAAAGGACAAGCACCAACTACACAATATAAAGTCAGCGCGACTTACCCAGATGGATATCGGGTTTTAGTGAGTTTCCTCATTGCAGGACGTGAGGCACCACAAAAAGCACAAGTCATTGCTGATGCGATTTTGACTAAGTGCGAACGTGTTTTAGCAATGCGCTCAGTGCCGCCATTTAGTGAAAAGTCTTTTGAAATTTTAGGTATTGAAAGTACCTATGGCGACCATGCCCAAACATTAAATAGTCGTGAAGTGGTAGTTAAAATCGCTGTAAAACACATGTTTAAAGAAGCATGTATGTTCTTTGCATCTGAAATTGCACAAGCTTCAACAGGTATGGCTCCAGCCTTGGCAGGAATTGTTGGAGGCCGACCTAAAGCATCTCCAGTAATTAAGTTATTTTCATTTTTAATTGATAAAAATCAGGTGAATGTTGAAATCGATTTTGATGGCCAACGTCACTCGGTTGAAATTCCTAAGAGCGTATCTGCACAAAAAATCAATACTTTAGCAACCGGTGAAAGTGCGGTGTATCAAGGAGATGAAATTGAAGTTCCTTTGATTGAAATTGCGCATGCCCGCAGTGGTGATAAAGGCAATCATAGCAATATTGGCGTGATTGCACGTAAAGCAGACTATTTACCATGGATTCGTGCAGCACTAACTGAACAGTCTGTTGCAAGCTATATGCAACATGTCTTGGATGCTGAGAAAGGGCGAGTAATCCGTTATGAGTTACCGGGTTTAAATGCACTGAATTTTATGTTGGAGAATGCCTTAGGCGGTGGTGGTGTTGCCAGCTTACGTATTGATCCGCAAGGTAAAGCCTTTGCCCAACAGTTATTGGATATGCCTGTTAAAGTTCCGGCACATCTTTTAGAAAAATAAAATGAATGGATGAAACAAAGATGAGTTATCAATCAATATTTAGACCAGATGCTTTCGCCAATAAAGTCATTATTGTGACAGGTGGTGGCTCAGGAATTGGACGCTGTACGGCACATGAACTTGCCGCTTTGGGTGCACAAGTAGTGATTACAGGACGCAAAATTGAAAAATTAGAGAAAGTAAGCCAAGAAATAATAGAAGATGGGGGCTTAGTTCATTTCATTGTTTGTGATAACCGTGAAGAAGAACAAGTGAAAAATATGATTGCCGAAGTGATTGAGAAATTCGGCAAACTCGATGGTTTGGTAAATAATGCAGGCGGGCAGTTCCCCTCAGCTTTAGAGAATATTTCGGCGAATGGTTTCGATGCAGTCGTGCGTAATAATTTACACGCAACTTTCTATTTAATGCGTGAAGCTTATAACCAATGGATGGCTAAACATGGTGGCAGTATTGTCAATATGACTGCTGATATGTGGGGTGGCATGCCAGGAATGGGACATTCTGGTGCTGCGCGTTCAGGGGTTGATAACTTAACTAAAACAGCATCGGTTGAGTGGGGCAAATCTGGTGTTCGTGTAAATGCGGTTGCACCAGGGTGGATTGTATCATCTGGTATGGATAATTATAGCGGTGATTTTGCCAAAGTAATTATTCCAAGTCTTGCTGGCAATGTACCTTTAAAACGTATGGGAACTGAGTCGGAAGTCTCATCGGCAATTTGTTATTTACTGTCCGATGCTGCGGCTTTTGTGTCAGGTGTAACTTTGCGTATTGATGGCGCTGCATCGCAAGGGACACGCATGTACCCACTAGCCGAAGCAACAAATAGTCAATCTTATAATGGTTTCCATCGCGCGTTTATTCCTGAAATTTTTAAAAAAGATAAGACTGAAAAAGTCGAGCAAAGCAATAATTCAGGCTCGGAGTGAGGAATAAAAAATGACCATTCTTCAATCCGAAATTACTGTTGGTAGTGAACAGTATCAAAAGAATAAAGAGGCACTGCTTACTCAGCTGAGTGAAGTCCGTGCAATTCAGCAAAAAAGCATTGATAAATCGTATGCTGCTAAACCGAAATTCGATAAAAAGGGCAAGATTCTGCCGCATGAGCGTGTACGGTTATTGCTCGATGCCGATTCGCCTTTTGTCGAACTTTGTGGCTTGGTTGGCTACAACATGCATGATGACAAGGATGGCTCCGAAGCTGGTGGTGGTGTAATTGCTGGCATTGGTTTTGTCAGTGGTGTGCGTTGTCTGGTCTCTGCAAGTAATAGCGCGATTAAAGGCGGGACCATGTCACCTATGGGTGTACAGAAAACTTTGCGTTTGCAAAAAATTGCCTTAGAACAAAAACTCCCGCTGATTACGCTGACCGAAAGTGGCGGTGCTAACTTAAATTATGCAGCTGAAGTATTTACCTATGGTGGTATGACTTTTGCCAATCAGGCACGTCTGTCTGCGGCAGGTATTCCTCAGCTTGCAGTGGTACATGGGAATGCAACGGCAGGAGGAGCTTATCAACCAGGTCTTTCGGATTATGTCATTGTAGTACGCAAACAAACAGAGATGCTTCTTGCAGGTCCACCTTTACTTCTGGCTGCCACGGGTGAAGTCGCCACAGCGGAGGAATTGGGTGGGGCTGAAATGCATGCACAGGTTGCTGGAACAGCAGAATACTTAGCAGAAAATGATGCCGATGGGATTCGACTTGCGCGTGAAATTTTTGAATACCTCAACTGGAAAGAACAAATCAAACCAGTTGATGTGACTTATAAAGAGCCTCGTTACGATACCGAGGAACTGTTGGGTGTTATTCCAAGTGATCCTAAACAACCATTTGATATGAAAGAAGTGGTTGCCCGCATTATTGACGATTCAGATTTTCTAGAATTTAAGCAGGAATATGATGATTTAACGGTATGTGGCTGGGCAAAAATTGGTGGTTTGCATATCGGTATTATTACCAATAATGGTCCGATTACCCCTCAAGGAGCAGCGAAAGCAGCTCAGTTTATTCACTTATGTGAACAGACCAACCGTCCGTTATTATTCTTACATAACACTACTGGCTTTATGGTGGGAACCGATGCCGAGCAAAATGGCATTATTAAGCATGGCTCAAAACTGATTCAAGCGGTTGCCAATTGTACTGTACCTAAAATTTCAATCGTTGTGGCAGGGTCATATGGTGCTGGTAACTACGCAATGTGTGGTCGGAGTTTATCACCAGATTTTATTTTTGCTTGGCCGAACTCTCATGTTGCTGTAATGGGGGCTGCACAGGCTGGAAAGGTACTGCGTATTGTTGCTGAAGGGAAACAAAAAGCTTCCGGGCAGGAACCGAATCCGCAAATGCTCGATTTTCTTGAGCAAAGTACGGCCATGAAATTAGAGCAACAATCTACCGCGCTTTTCAATACGGCCATGCTACATGATGACGGCATTATTGACCCGCGAGATACCCGAAAATTACTTATTTTCCTTTTAGAAACTATTTATGAAGCACAGCAACGCGATCTAAATCCGACCCGTTTTGGTGTGTCTCGTTTTTAATCAATCTTTACCGTAATTAAAAAAATTAATAGGAACAACACCATGAAATTTACTGCCGAACATGAAGCATTACGCCGTACAGCGCGTCAATTTGTTGAAAATGAACTGAATCCGAATATTCCGGAATGGGAAGAAGCTGGATGTTTCCCGATCCACGATGTATTTAAAAAGATGGGTGATCTTGGCCTATTGGGGATTTGTAAGCCTGAGGAAAATGGTGGTCTGGCTTTAGATTACTCTTATAACTTGGTTGTTGCTGAAGAAATTGGACGCGCAGCTTGCGGCGGTGTGCCTTTAGCCATTGGTGTACAAACCGATATGGCAACACCTGCTTTGGCGCGTTTTGGTAGCAAAGAATTACGTGATGAGTTTTTAACACCAGCCATTGCTGGAGAATATGTTGCCTCAATTGCGGTATCGGAAGTGCATGCTGGTTCGGATGTTGCTGCTATTAAAACGACTGCTAAAAAAGATGGCGATGACTATGTCATTAACGGCAGCAAAATGTGGATTACCAACTCACTGCAGGCCGATTTCTTCTGTCTTTTAGCCAACACATCTGACGATAAACCACATGTTAATAAGTCGATGATTATTGTGCCAGCCAAAACTAAAGGGATTAGTTTTTCAGAGCCGTTAAATAAATTAGGGATGCGTTCAACGACCACAGCGCAGGTTTATTTAGACAATGTACGTGTACCTCAGCGTAACTTGGTTGGCGTTGAAGGTATGGGCTTCATGATGCAGATGATGCAATTTCAGGAAGAGCGTTTATGGGCTTGTGCTAATGCGATTGGTGGTTTGGAAAATTTAATTCAAAAGACTATCGCCTATACCAAAGAGCGTATGACATTTGGTCAACCACTCATTAATAACCAATATATCCATTTTCGTTTTGCCGAACTCATGACTGAAGTAGAAGCGCTTAAAGCCTTAACCTACCAAGCGTGTGAACAGCATATTGCGGGTGAAGATGTGACTAAGCTGGCATCTATGGCAAAGCTCAAAGCAGGCCGTTTAAGCCGTGAAGTTGCCGATAGCTGTCTACAATATTGGGGTGGCAATGGCTTTATGTGGGATAACCCTGCATCCCAGCTATATCGTGATGGTCGTTTAGGCTCTATTGGCGGTGGCGCAGATGAGATTATGTTGGGGATTATCTGTAAGTTGATGGATATCTTGCCAAAAAAACAAAAATAAGGAATCAACCATGACACTTTCAGCATCGCTTCAAGCTTTAGATATTGATGACAGTATTCAATTAGAACAAGACGGCAGTGTTTTATATCTTTGGTTAAACCGACCAGAGAGCCGTAATGCCATGAACTTGAATATGGTCAATGCGATTCAACAAGTTTTTACTGCCATTCGTGATGATCTTTCAATTCGTGCAGTCATCATTCGTGGTGAAGGTGGGACTTTCTGCGCAGGTGGTGATATTAAAGACATGGCTGCTTTACGCGTTGAAGCAACTAACGTTGGTAGTCTACAACCTTATACTAATTTTAACCGCCGTTTTGGTGCCATGCTTGAGCAAGTTGAAGCTGCACCACAGACTGTTGTGGTCATTTTAGAAGGTGCGGTGTTAGGTGGAGGTTTTGGGCTGGCATGTGTTTCTGATGTTGCCATCAGTCGTGATAATGCTCAGTTTGGTTTACCTGAAACTGGGCTTGGTGTGATTCCTGCTCAAATTGCTCCTTTTGTGGTGAAACGTATTGGCCTGACTCAGGCACGCCGACTGGCTTTACTCGGCATGCGTTTTGAAGGGCATACAGCACTGAGTGTCGGTGTGGTTCATCAAATTGCACATAATGAAATTGAACTTGAACAAGCTTTAGAGGAAACCATTCAACACATTAAACGAGCAGCTCCTCAAGCTTCACGTGTGACTAAAGTACTGTTACATCGAACACTCAATGAACCTTTAAATGAGTTGCTAGATGATGCTGCACAGCAGTTTGCTCAAGCGGTTGGTGGTGCTGAAGGACAAGAAGGAACAATGGCTTTTATCCAGAAAAGGTTACCAAATTGGGCCGATGGATCATAAAAGATAAGGATAAAAATAATGAAATTTTCAAAAATACTGGTTGCCAATCGTGGTGAAATTGCAGTTCGCGTGATACAAACAGCCAAGGCAATGGGCTACCAAACCGTCGCAGTTTATTCCGATGCAGACCGTAATGCTCGCCATGTGCAAGAGGCTGATGAAGCTGTTTATATTGGTGCTTCAAAAGTATCAGAGTCTTATCTCTCCATCGCTAAAATTATTGAAGCTTGCAAAAAAACAGGGGCGGATGCAGTTCACCCCGGCTATGGTTTTTTGTCAGAAAATACTGATTTTGCTCAGGCATGTATCGACAACCAGATTACATTTATTGGGCCTACCGCTTCTGCAATTGAGTTAATGGGCAGTAAACGCCTTTCAAAAATCGCCATGATTGAGGCGGGCGTCCCTTGTGTGCCGGGCTATGAAGGTGACCGACAAGATCTCGAATATTTAGCAACTCAAGCTGAGCAGATTGGTTTTCCAATTATGGTCAAAGCTTCTGCGGGTGGTGGCGGTCGTGGCATGCGTTTGGTACAGCAAGCATCCGAGTTGTTTGAGGCATTACAAACCGCACGTTCAGAAGCTGAAAATGCTTTTGGTTCGGGGGAGTTAATTTTAGAAAAAGCAGTCATTGCTCCGCGTCATGTCGAAATTCAGGTTTTTGGTGATACTCACGGCAATTATGTGTATTTGTTTGAACGTGATTGTTCAATTCAGCGCCGTCATCAAAAAGTAGTTGAAGAAGCTCCATGTCCGGTGATGACGCCTGAACTGCGTCAGAAAATGGGTGAGGCAGCCGTAGCAGCGGCAAAAGCATGTGCTTATGTTGGGGCAGGTACAGTTGAGTTTTTGCTAGATGCATCGGGTGTATTTTACTTTTTGGAGATGAATACCCGTTTGCAGGTAGAACATCCGGTCACTGAGCTTATTACAGGGTTAGATTTAGTTGAATGGCAGTTACGTGTGGCGAATGGTGAGCAGTTACCTTTAAAGCAACAGGAATTGACCTTAAATGGACATGCTATTGAAGTGCGTTTGTATGCAGAAGACCCACGTCAGGACTTTTTGCCACAAACAGGAAAAATTTTACGTTGGAAGCCTGCAACCTTGCCAAATGTGCGAATTGATCATGGCATGTTAGCACCTGATGAAGTCAGTCCATTTTACGATCCGATGGTAGCAAAGGTGATTGCCTATGGGAAAACCCGTGAGGATGCGATTCGCTTACTGGCTCGTGCAGTCGATGATAGTGTTTTACTTGGAGTGAATAGTAATAAACAGTTCTTGGTCAATTTACTGCGCCATCCAGTTGTTGTCGCAGGGGATACCAATACTGCATTCATCCAACAGCATTTCAAAAATGATCCGAGCTTACACTATCAAGTTTTATCTTTAGAAACCTTAGCGATTGCTGCAGCACTATTTAGCCAAAGTAAAGGTACTGCAGTGTGGCAAACTGGGCTTGGTGTGCCATTACCGTTAAAATTACAAACTGCCGATCAGCAAATTCAATTGCAGCTTTCATCTGTAAATAACATATTCACGGTAAAGTTCTGTGATCAAGTAGTTTGTATTGATATGCTTGAGAAAACGCCAGAACAGCTAGTTTACTTAATTGATGGTGTACTTCGCCGTGTTCAATATGTATTGGATGATGATCAGCTTTATCTAGATCGAGATAATGGCAATGTTTTGATACGCAATATGACTTACGCTGCACCAGAAGCTACCGATGTAGCGGGAGATGGCAAAATTCGAGCACCGATGGATGGGGCTGTAGTGAATATCCTAGTCAATGAAGGCGATCAAGTAGTAAAGGGCCAAACATTATTGATTCTTGAAGCTATGAAAATTCAGCAACAGATTAAATCTGATGTGGATGGTGTAGTCGATGAAATTTTAGGTCAGCAAGGTCAACAAGTGAAAAAACGGCAAATGCTATTTAGTATCCAAATTTAAGAGAAGAGCAATTGTGGTTACTAGTAATCACTATTGATTTATAGAAGATGATTATTTAAATCAAAAAAGGGAACATACGTTCCCTTTAATTATAAAAAAACAAAATTATACAAGCTGTGTATACATACAATAGAGATAGCCTAAAATAGCTAAAGGAACAAGAGGAGCGATAACTTTTGACCATCCAGGAATAAAAGTTTCGTTAGGTTGCTCTTCAACATGTAAATCTTCATGATGTGGTTGGGCTTGGTGAACCATTTGGTTGAACTCCTTCATTGTTGCATCCAATGATAGCTCTTCTTGTTCAACAGGTTTAGAACCAATGAGCTCTGTTAGATGGTTTGTTGACCAAACCCAATCTTCAGCTTGGCCAGATAAATGTTCAACTTGCCCTAAAATGAGCTCTTTTAAACCACTTTGGCCGAAACCACCAGTCTCATCAAGTTGATTAAGTTCTGTTAACTGTAATGCCAGAATCTCAGAAATACTTTGCTCAAGTTCAGAATTTTTTAAAACTGACTTATTGTGTTTTGACGTAGTTAGATGACGTGCAACTTCTTGAATATACAATGGATCGGCAGTTTTGATTTCATGATAAATTTTATTGTCGTCCTGACGCCATAAGCTGATTAATTTACCAAGCGTCAATATATTCACTTCGTCAATCAGCTTATTTTTCTCATTGGCTGGATATTGATTTAAAAGCTGAGGCTTTTGAATTTTTATTTGCTCAGCAAAGTATTGGACTAAATCAAATGCCATACTTTATTCCTCTAAAATTAATCTAAAATTCTTAATGTTGGCTTTTTCTTGGTTGGTTCAGATGTTTCTTGTGTTTCTGAGTCTAACTTATCTTCTACAGGCGCTACATTGGCATATTCTTCAGGGTCAAAGAATAAACCTTGTCCATTTTCACGTGCATAAATACCTAAAACTGCTTGGATAGGTACGTAAATATCTTTGGAAACGCCGCCAAAACGTGCTGAAAATGTAATCGCATCATTGCTAATGAGTAGTTGATGTACCGCATGAGGCACAATGTTTAAAACAATTTGTCCATCTTTCACAAACTGTTGTGGTACATCAGTGTGCGGTTGTGTTGCATCAACGAGTAAATAAGGTGTGAGTTGATTGTCACAAATCCATTCATAGATTGCACGAGCAAGATAAGGACGTGTAGGGGTTAATTCAGTAGTTTGCTCAGACATATCACACTATTCCATATTTAATAGTTCATTGTAACGGGTTTTCTCTTGGGGCGTCATGGATTTAACAAAAGAAGGGCGGCTAAAGATACGTTTACAATACAAAAATATAGGTCGACACTGCTGCTTTGGTAAATCAATTCCCATGCTATTAAGTCTCACAAAAATTGGAGCAAGCATACAGTCCAGGATTGAAAAATTTTCGGACATAAAATAAGGGAAATGCTGAAATAAAGGGGTAAGTGATATTAAGGTGTCACGCAATTCTTTTTGTGCTTTTTGTTTTTGTTCTATATTTAATGTATCTGCATGTCTGAGCATATGATCGGCCAACTTAAACCAATCATTTTCAAGACGCCAAATATATTGGCGTTGCTCTGCACGTGCCATAGGGGCATCGGCATATAGTTTATTCTGACGATATCGGTCATCGAGATACTCAGCAATGATAGGTGCTGAAAATAATTTAAGATTTTGCTCAACCAGCATTGGCAATTGATTATAAGGATTTAGGCTTGCGAGATCTTCATCTTCGTGATCAGTCACGATTAATTGATATTTAATTTGTTTTTCTGCCAATAAAAAACGGATCCAGTGTGAACGGAAATCATCAGCATGGCTGTAAAGGGTAATTCCCTGAATTGAGGTGTTTTCGACCGACATATCACAAGGTATGGTTGTGTGAATCGGTTAGAATACTAAAAATATGCGTGGAAATCACGGTGACAAAGATAGAGTTTCATATATTTATCTGTTTCACTCATCTACAAAATGAATATGCAATAAAAAAGCCTTGGAAAAACCAAGGCTTTTTGTCCGATTCGGTAAACGAATTAACGTTTAGAGAATTGAGGACGTTTACGAGCTTTACGTAAACCAAGTTTCTTACGTTCAACTTCACGAGCATCACGAGTAACGAAACCAGCTTGACGAAGAACAGGTTTTAAAGTTTCGTCAGCAGCGATAAGTGCACGAGTAATACCGTGACGGATCGCACCAGCTTGACCACCGATACCACCACCTTTAACAGTGATGTAAAGGTCATATTTTTCAGTAGCTTCTAAAAGCTCTAAAGGTTGACGAACAACCATACGAGCAGTTTCACGACCGAAATATTGCTCTAAAGTACGGTTGTTAATAACGAGTTTGCCTGTACCAGCTGACAAGAAAACACGTGCAGTTGCGGTCTTACGGCGACCTGTACCATAATTAGTAGCCATGTGCTGTATCCCTTAGATGTCCAAAACTTGTGGCTGTTGAGCAGCGTGTGGATGCTCGCTACCAGCGTACACTTTCATCTTCTTGATCATTGCATAACCAAGAGGACCTTTTGGCAACATGCCTTTAACAGCACGTTCAAAGATTTCTTCAGGTTTGTGAGCAACTAATTTTTCGAAATTAGTTTCTTTTAAACCGCCTGGGAATTCAGTGTGGCGATAGTATTTCTTGTCAAGCGCTTTGTTACCAGTCACTTGAACTTGTTCAGCATTGATAACGATGATGTAGTCACCAGTGTCAACGTGAGGAGTATAAGAAGTTTTGTGCTTACCGCGTAAACGACGTGCAATTTCAGTCGCTAAACGACCAAGAGTTTTACCTGTAGCATCAACAACGAACCAATCGTGTTGTACTTCAGCAGGCTTTGCGCTGAGAGTTTTCATTCAAACACTACCTATTATAGTTGGTTTGAGCTAGACATCGCTCAAACAAAAAGGAGACGAGATTCTAAACGAGTTTGTTGTCAATCACAAGAAAAATCCCATATAAGCTACATAATTTTATCCCTAATCCGATGAATGTAGGATATGTTAAAATAATTCAAATTTTAGAGATGTGTCGGGGGTGATTGTGCTGCCTTTATATGTCACTTCCGGTGAACCTGCCGGTATTGGTCCAGATATTTGTTTGAGTCTGGCAAAACGGGTTGATGAACGTCCTGTTGTGGTTTTGGCTGATCGAAATTTATTACAACAACGCGCTCAAAAGCTTGGTCTAGACATTAAATTTTTAGAGTATAGCGGACAAGCTGAATCGTCTTTGCAAGGCGAGCTTTATATAGAACATGTACCCCTAGAAACTATAGTCGTTGATGGACAGCTTAATGCTGCTAATGCCGCTTATGTATTAGAGCAATTACGTCGTTCAGCCGATTATGCTATGTCTGGTAAGAGCGTCGGTGTAGCCACTGCTCCTGTTCAAAAGTCGGTGATTAATGATGCAGGGATTTTATTTAGTGGACATACTGAATATTATCAAGAATTTGCAGGCGTAGAGCGTGTTGTTATGATGCTGGCAACGAAAACGTTGCGGGTGGCTCTGGCGACCACTCATTTACCATTAAGAGATGTTGCAGATGCAATTACCAAAGAACGCTTGCATCAAGTGATTGATATTTTACTTCACGATTTAAAGACCAAGTTTAAAATTAATGATCCTCGAGTCTTAGTATGTGGATTAAATCCTCATGCGGGCGAAGATGGTTATTTGGGACGTGAAGAGATTGATACGATCAATCCGGTACTTGAAACCTACCGATCACAGGGAGTTAAATTAAGTTTAAGTTTACCAGCTGATACTTTATTTACGCCCGAACATCTTAAAAATGCTGACGCTGTTCTTGCGATGTACCATGATCAAGGCTTACCTGTGTTAAAATCACAGGGTTTTGGTGAAGCAATCAATATCACATTGGGCTTATCATTTATTCGAACTTCGGTCGATCATGGTACTGCTCTGTCTTTAGCTGGGACAGGATTGGCAAAAAGCTCAAGTTTAAATGTCGCTGTCGATTTAGCTTTATCTTTGGCAGCGAGTTAAATTTTTCATGTTGGAAATGTTCTATGTATCAAATTAATGCCCTAAACCCGAAAGATGAAGGGCATAAAGCTCGTAAACGTTTTGGTCAAAACTTCTTACATGATCAACGAGTCATTGCTAAAATTGTACGCTCAGTCAATCCGCGTACGGGTGATAATATCGTCGAAATTGGTCCAGGTTTAGCTGCTTTAACTTCTCCTTTAATTGGAGAATGTGATGCATTAACTGTAGTTGAATTAGACCGTGATTTAGCTGCCGGCTTACCTGAACGCGTGCCCCATCCAGAACGTTTAACTATCGTAGAAGCTGATGCATTAAAATATGATTTTAGTCAGCTTATAAAAGATGGGCGTCCATTACGCGTTGTCGGCAATTTGCCTTATAACATTTCTACACCATTACTTTTTCATCTCTTGGAATTTGGTAGCCAAGTTAAAGACATGCACTTCATGTTGCAAAAAGAAGTGGTAGAACGTATTACTGCTGAACCGAATACAAAAGAATATGGCCGTTTATCAGTCATGATCCAATATTATTGTCAGCCTACCTTTTTATTTGAAGTTCCAGCAGGCGCATTTAACCCGCCACCAAAAGTGACAAGTGCAGTATTTCGCTTGGTTCCTTACGAACAAAAACCAATTACGGCGAAAGATGAAAAAGCTTTAGCTCGCTTGGTTGCCCACGTCTTTACTCAGCGCCGTAAAACGCTAAGAAACAGTCTTAAAGGTATGTTGGCAGAGGATGGTTTCGAGAAAGCAGGAGTCGACCCAATGGCTCGTCCAGAAACTTTAACTCTTGCAGAGTTTGTGGCTTTGGCAGATCAAATGGTGGCATAAATGACTAAGCGCTATAACTATGTAATTGGAGATGTGCAAGGTTGTTTTGAGGCACTCAAAGCGCTATTAAAAGAAATACGTTTTGACCCTGATCAAGATTTTATCTGGTTTGCTGGTGACTTGGTTGCACGTGGTGAAAACTCTGTAGGTGCTCTACGTTTTATTAAAAAACTAGCTGATCGAGGGGCTGCTGCTACCGTATTAGGTAATCATGATTTAACCCTGATTGCCGGTGCTCGTGGTCTTAAGGAAATTAAAGAAAAAGATCGCACGCAGGATGTTATTGACGCCGTGGATGGTGATGATCTTATCGATTGGTTACGTAAACAGCCGTTATGTTTATTTCCAAATGAGCAAACAATACTGACGCACGCAGGTGTACCTTGTATTTGGGATGCACAAAAAACTGCTGCATTGGCAAAAGAAGTTGAGGCTGTATTGGCGCATGATGATTTATCTGTGCTAGATGCATTTTTAGCTGAAATGTATGGTTCAAAACCCGATCTTTGGACAGATGATTTGACAGGTAATGAACGTTTACGCTGTATTACCAACTACTTAACTCGTATGCGTTTAACTAATGCAGAAGGGGCTTTGGAGTTTAGTTTTAAAGATACTTTAGATGCACCAATGCCAGAAGGTTATTTACCGTGGTTTGAATTTCCAAGTAAGGCTGCACAAACCCATCAAATATTTTTTGGACATTGGGCTGCTCTAGAGGGTAGAACTACTAGTGAACACATCCAAAATGTTGATGGTGGTTGTGTATGGGGTAAAAACTTAATTGCTTATCGTCTTGAAGATCAACAAGCTTTTTCTGTGAGCAATCCTGTTATGTAATAAAAAAAGCCGCTGAAGCGGCTTTTTTTATTTTTAAGATATTTATTCTAGGCGAATCCAGATCTGATTACGACCTAAAGCAGATACCCCAAGGTAACCGCGCATATGTAGACGTTTACCATTTGCACTAAGTTTTGCTTTTAATCCGTAAACTTTACCAGTATTTGGGTCTAGAATTTTTCCACCTGTATAGGTTGAATTATCAGTTTGCTTGAGCCCGGTTGCGATATCTAAGCCTAAAATAGGCTTATTGGTATAAGGTGCAGGACAGTTATCACAAATTTCTTTTGGCGTATAACCTGGGCGTGGTGTTATTTTTACGATTTTACCTGCATAAGTACCATTTGCCTCTTTCCGTATTTCTACATGTGCTTTAGGTGTACCTGTTTTATCATCAATCGTTTGCCAAAGACCTGTAATATCAGCTGCAAAAGTAGCTGTATTTATTCCCACTAGGAGCAAAGCTCCAACAAAAAATTTCCCCATAATCAAAAAATCCTTTTAGATTTGAAAGGTCCATCTTATTTGTAATTAATAACGGGTTCAATGTTTATTTAAACTACTTTTTAATCAGTGTATTCCAAAAGATAACATGAAGGTTGGTAGCCAAATAGCAGTAAATACACCGTTTAATGCCATACCGAATGCCGCATAACGACCTGCTACAGGTCCACGTTGCCAAGCCTGAGCAGTTCCAATTGCATGTGCAGCTAAGCCTAGAGCTAAACCTGAAGCTCTTTCATCGTGTATATGCTTAAGTAAAAATGGTGAAAATGCTGCACCAATAACTCCGGATAAAATTACAATGAGAGTGACTAATGTCTCTGGAGCATGTAATAAGGTTGCGATGTTTAAAGCAATTGGGGTGGTTACTGCACGTGTAGCAAAAGCCAAAATAGTCGGCTCAGACATATGCAATAGGTAAGCAAGGCCCATTGGTAAAGCAACGGCACTAATGCTGGCAAAGCATAAAATACCAATCACCGATTTAAGAGGTAAATCGTCATAACGCATTGCAGCCAAAGGTATAGCTAAAGCAACCGTGACATAGCCTAATAAATGACTAAATAAATCATTTACGTAAAGCCGGTATTCTTCATAGGGAACTTTCAAGATTGATAATAGCCCAATGACAATGAACATGCCGAAAACTAAAAGAGGAACTTGAGGAAAGCGGCGGTTTAATGGTTTTGCACAAAGGTAGCCAACTAAAGTGATCAAAAAACCATAAAGAATCATAAACATTTTATTCTCCTTATAACCAATGTTTTGCCATTTTTGCATAGACCCACAAGGGTATAAGGGTGCTCACTACCAAAACAAAAAGAAATAACGGAATTTCTTTACCCATATGTACCAGCATAATTAAGGAGCCTGCACAAATAGGTAAAAAAGCAAAACCACTTTCTTTCATGACTTTATTATTAGTATCGACAAGTCTTAACGGGATTTTCTTAAATTTACGCCAAATCAGTAAAACGATAAGTAAACTAATTAAACCTACCAGATTGCCTAACTCTGGATGACCAAAAGCACGCATAACGATGACTGAGCCTTCGCGAAAACCGATAATAAGTAGTAAAGTTCCTACCCATGCTGCCCAGTCTATACTTTTGATCTTATCCATATTTTTTATCTCTAAAAGTTTACTTATCAAGTTTTAACTGATCTAGTGCTTGATTTCAAACTCTTCCAGTGGTCTTTTAAACTGACTTGCGCGTTCACCTAATATCTCATCTATAGGGAGTTTTGCTTGGCGAATTAACTGCTCAAGCTTATGAGGTGCAATTCGTATATCGATATGTAATAGCCCTTCATCGTCATAATGCTCAGATTGAATGACATTTAAAGCATAAAGTTGAGTACGCAATTTGCCATAAGCAGGTTTAAGTACCAATGAGAAGTGTTGAAGTTGTCCCATTAGACATTCTTGTACGGCTTGGCGAAGTAAATCTAGACCTAACCCTGAGTGTGCAGATACATAAACACGATCTGGAACATGGGGCTCTGAATAAATAATTTTTGCCTCTTCGCCACTCAAATCAATTTTGTTATAAACACGAAGTACGGGTGCATCCGCTCCAATTTCCTTCAATACACTTTCAACGGCTTCAATCTGGTCAAGCATGTCATGACTACTGCTATCGATGACATGTAAAAGCAGGGTAGCTTCAAGCGTTTCTTCTAAAGTTGCTTTAAATGATTCGACCAAATCATGTTGTAAGTTTCGTACGAACCCTACAGTATCTGCTAGAACCACCGTACCAATTCCGTCCCATTCTAGACGGCGTAAGGTTGGATCAAGTGTTGCAAATAGTTGGTCGGCTGCATACACATCACTTTTCGCTAAAATATTAAATAAGGTTGATTTACCCGCGTTGGTATAACCGACTAATGAAACAGTTGGGATCGAAGCTTTTTGTCTTGCAGCTCGTCCTTGCATACGGGTTTGATGGACTTTCTCTAACTTATCTTTTAACTGGGTAATACGAACACGAATGAGACGACGGTCTGTTTCGAGTTGTGATTCACCGGGACCGCGTAAACCAATACCACCTTTTTGTTGTTCAAAATCAGCAGACCAACCACGGATTAAACGGGTGGATAAATGTTTTAACTGAGCAAGTTCAACTTGTAATTTACCTTCATGGGTCCGCGCGCGCTGGGCAAAAATATCTAAGATGAGACCGGTGCGGTCAATAACGCGGCATTTTAAAATCTTTTCTAAATTACGCTCTTGGGCAGGGGTTAATGCATGATCAAAAATAACAAGACTTGCTTCTAATTCCTGAACTTGTTCTGCAATCTCATCAACTTTACCTGAACCAATAAAAAACTTAGGGTCCGGTTTATTACGTTGAACTTTAATGTGCTCAAGAATATCTGCACCAGCTGACTGTGCAAGTAGAGCAAATTCTTCGGCATCCAGATCATCTAATAATTGTACAGACACACTCACTAATATTGTGCGTTCACCGCCTTGATGCCGATCAACATATTCCACGTGGCTATAAATCCTGAATAAGGTAAAACTTTATTCTAGAGGAAACTTGGACAAAAGGGGAAAGGGTTTATTCTTATTCTTTAGATTAACTACAGCGCATTTTATTTTTATTTGTGTCTATCACACAGCGATGCAAGTTTATTCCGAAACGTATAGAATGGCTCGAGATGGGTATAACAATGATTGATCGTTAGTGAAATTTTATGACTCAAACGCAAAGTATAGTGAATTCAACGTTAAAGAAATTTTCAAAAATAGGTTTATACGGAAAAAAAGTTACTTCAGCGACTGCGGCAATCAGTGAAGGTTTTTACTTAGTTTATCGTCATGGACTTTATAAAGATCCAAATAACCCTGTTAACACTCGATATGTTCAATATTTCTGTCGTCGTTTATGTCAAGTATTTAATCTTGAAGTTCAAGTACATGGCACAATCCCTAGAGAGCCCGCTTTATGGGTGAGTAACCATATTTCTTGGCTTGATATCGCCGTTTTAGGTTCAGGTGCACGTGTCTTCTTCTTAGCTAAAGCCGAGATAGAAAAGTGGCCTATTCTTGGCAATTTGGCGAAAGGTGGGGGCACCTTATTTATTAAACGTGGATCAGGTGACTCCATTAAAATTCGAGAGCAAATTACCGAATTTTTAAAACAAAATATTCCAGTTTTATTTTTCCCTGAAGCGACTACTACAGATGGCCATTCTGTTAAGCGGGTTCATGGTCGTTTACTCGGAGCTGCTATCGAAGCTCAGCGTCCGGTACAGGTATGTTTAATCTGTTACGTAAACCGTCATGGTGAGTTAGATACCGTTGCACCATTTATTGGTGAGATGTCATTCGTTGAGCATATTCAACGTGTGCTAGAAATGCCGAAAGTAACAGCTCATTTACTTACACTTCCTCCTATTTCGGTAGAAGGCCATGATGTAAAAAGTTTGACTCAAGAAGTGCAAGAAAAAATGGTTGAAGGATTGGCTCAATTACATAAAAAAGTACTTAAGCCAAAAAGTTAATTACATAAAACCTTCGAGTGGCAGCCATGATAGTAGTTTCATGCCTGCCTTTTGCCACCATTTCATTTCTGGTTCTTTTTTATAAATTACAGGGCCTTTTGGAGTTTCCTGTTGCCAGTAAATATGATTGTTTGGATCGAGCTTTAATTTATAAGCATATTTGTTTAAGTTTTCATCCATCGTATGGTGAATTGTTTTGGCCAGTGATGGACTATCTAAAATTACGCCAATTTCAGTATTTAAATACGCCGAACGTGGGTCAAAGTTGAATGAACCAATAAAAACCTGTTCATCTAATGCCATAAGTTTGGTGTGTAAACTTGAGCGGCTTAAACCTTTCATGTTTACTTTCGCTTTGGTTGCCAGTTCATCCGTATTCTTATTCAAATCGCGTTTATCTGGAGTCGGTAAAAACTCATACAGTTGAACGCCGTTTTTCAAAAGTTCTTTACGATATTTTCCATAAAACGCATGAACAACAGCTACGTCATTTGCTTTGAATGAGTTTGTTAAAACTCGAACTTCTACACCTTCTTTAGCAAGCGTACTTAAAATTTTAGCGCCTTGCTTTTCTGGAATAAAATAAGCCGAAATCAGGTCAACATTGCTTTCTGGTTTTTCCAAATGGTTAATCAATTGGAAATTTAAATGTTCTTCTTTTTTCGCTTTTGATCTAATTTTATCAGGTGAGTCTTTCACAACCTCTGCTTTAACCCAATCAAATTTAATATTACGGTCTAACCATTTATCAAAAGCATGTGATCTAGAGGTTAAGTCAAGGAAGTTCTGAACGGTGGCTTGTTGATAATGAGCATCAAGTTGTTGTTTTAAGCTTTCATAGCGCAAACGGTGTTGTTGAGCACTGACGATACTTTGGACTGAATATGCATATTCATGATTCCAGTAGTCATCAAAAGAATTCACGATATCATCAACGGCAGCACCAACCAACATGACATCGACGTCAGAAAACTGGTAACTGTCACTAACGTTGTAATACTGATTTGTCATATTGCGCCCACCAATAAGCGCAACCTGATTATCAGCAATAAAGCTCTTGTTATGCATACGACGATTGATACGCTTTAAGTCTAAAATCATATCCATCGCGCGATATTTGCGGAAACGGTAGGGGTTAAATAATTTAACTTCAATATTTTTATGTTGAGAAAGCGCGAGTAACACGCCTTCCATCTTTTTAGCATTATTATCGTCAATTAATAAACGTACTTTAACACCACGATCAGCAGCACGAATAATTGCATGTAAAGCTAAAGCACCGACTTTATCGTTATCCCAAATATAGTATTGTAAATCTAAAGTCTTTTCGGCTTTATCAATCAGCCTTAAGCGAGCCGCGAGCGCTTCTAAGGGATCATTTAAAAGATGATAACCCGTTAAATTCGGATTTTTTTCACGTAAAGGCGTAATAATTTTTGAAAGAGAAGTTTGAGATGTATCGATATCTCGTGCGTACTGGATTGGTTCAGGGCTATGTTTGGGTAATGTGCTACAACCTGTCAAAGCCACAGCGAAACTTGAACATACGACTATAGAAGCTTTAATCAAAAAGCCTTTAGCCAGTTGATGAGTTTGAAGCTGTTTGGAATGAAAGGATTGTGCCATAATCAATACATACGATAAGGTGAGCTAGAGTATAATTCGTGCATATTGAAAGATAAATATTGAATTTGATTACTAGCAATCAATATAAGATAAGTCGAGAATCGTAATGTGGAACCCAAATTCAATCATCTTTTGTTTTTACCTTATTTTTTCAATACTTGCTCTCTGGGGAATTATTGAAGCTTGGGTTCATCAATCACGTACTGAAACGATTCATCCATTTAAAGCTTTTGTTCACTTACTTGCTTTTTATCTATCTTATCTTCTTATTCCACTTTGGTTCTTTAATTTATATGCCGGTTGGATAGGTTATTACTCAATTCATGAAACCATTTTTATCTTTTTATTAAGCGGTATTCTCATTTACGCACGTTTTATAGAGCCACATATGGTACGTGTCGATGTTCACCAATATCGTTTAAACCCAGATCGCCGTTTTGCTAAACCTGTAAAAGTCGCTTTAATTGCAGACTTACATATAGGCCTATTCTCTGGGCATGAACGTCAACTCAAAATCATTGTGAAAAAGCTTAATGAACAACAGCCAGACTTAGTAGTTGTGGCAGGAGACTGGACTTATGAGCCAGAAGATAAGCTAGTACAGGAACTGAGTGTACTTAAAGATATTAAAGCTCCAGTTTATTCAGTTCCAGGGAACCATGACGAGCAATATCCGGGTCCGCCTATTCAACAATTATTAAAAGATGCACTTCACTACAATGATGTAATGGATATTGAAGGAAAAATTGTTGAGTTTGATGAGTTTCGTTTAATCGGGATTGGTGACTTATGGGCAGGGAAAACCGATATGCGTTCAATGCCAGACTTACCTCAAGATAAACCATGGTTAATTCTTTCCCATAACCCCGATACGGTAGATATGGTCCCTAAATTACCTAATCGCCCTTTAATGTTGTCAGGTCATACACATGGAGGGCAGGTCGAACTTCCGTGGGTAACCAACTATATTATGAAAAAAGTATCAATTTTAGGCCATAAACGTGGTTTCTATTCGCATGAACACGCTGATGTATTTGTTACCGTAGGAACAGGTATGGTTGGAATACCATTAAGATTTCGTGTACCGCCTACTATTGATATTATTGAACTTGTATAAAACAAAAAAGCCAATCACAAAGGATTGGCTTTTTTATAATGAGAAATTTAAGGAATAATTACGATAGCAACACGACGATTAATTGCCCGATTTTCATTGGTTGTATTCGGTACGTACGGTTGAGTTGAACCACGTCCAATAACGTAAATATTTTCCTTTTTAAAACCGTGAGTCAAAAAGAGGTTCGCAACACTTTGTGCACGTTCTTCAGATAACTTTTGGTTGTATTCAGGATTACCTACATCGTCAGTGTGACCAACGATTTTTAATTTATTCAAATCATATTTATTTAATTGATTTGCTAAACGTGTAAGCTCTGCTTCATGACTTTGTTTTAATGTTGCGTCATTAAAATCAAATAATAAGCGTTCTGGTAAACCTAGAGTCCAGCCTTCATTAGTAAGTACAAACCCCTCTTTTTTTAGCATTTTTACTTGACGATATTTCAAAGGACCAAAACTCAAGCAGCCTGCAAGCGCAATGCACAGCAATGCAATAAAGGAGAGTTTCAAAGATCTTGTATTCATAAATTAGCCTAAATTTAATTCTCTGGTTTATAAATAAACCAATGTTGCTCAGAAGTCTTAGCCTTATACATCGCTTGATCTGCTTGCATAATAAAATCTTCTGGACTAGACGCAAATTGGGATAAAGCAATCCCTACACTAAAACTGAAATAAATCGTTTGATCATTTAGATGCAAAGGTTCTTTACAGCTTTCGAGTAAATTTTCAGCAATAGATATTAAATGATCGGCATGCGTAATGGAATGCAAAATAACCGCAAATTCATCACCGCCTAAACGGGCAATAAAATCTTGATGACGTAAACGCGTTTGTAACCTTTTCGCCATCTCTTTTAAAACTTCATCACCAGCTAAATGCCCGAACTGATCATTAATTGATTTGAAGTTATTGTTATCTATAAACAATAAGGCTGACTTATTATCAAAATCCTTATCTTCAAACATATCTAATAGTATTTGATAAAAATAATGTCTATTCGGTAATAGGGTCAGCTGGTCATGATGAGCTTGAAACGATAATTTACGATTTTCCTTTTGCAGCTGATTATCCCAAATCTGAATTTCTTCAAGTAACTCATTAAAAACTGTATTTAGATCTTGAAACTCTTTTATTCGGTTATAAGGAAAACGAAGGTTATAAGCTTTTTGTTCACTCACGATTTGAGCAATATTTGTGAGTGGGTAAATCGCTTGCATAATTTGACGATAAGTCAAATTCACTGACCACCACAATGCACAAACAATAAATAGCATCGCAATAGCAAGGCCGACCATAATCATCTTTAAAAATTGCAATATTTTTTCAGAACTACCAAAAAGGGTGAGTTCACCTACATTCTGTTGATGATGATAAATCGTTAAATGTACCGGCTCATTTAAAAACCAGTGATCAAACCATTTCTCTAACACTGAAGTTTGACTCGACAACTTAAAACTTTGAGCAATCAGGTGATGTTCAGAGTCATAAATATGAATCGCTCGAATAGAGTGATCATTTGTGTATTCATTTAAGATTTGTTCGATCGTGATCTTATCGTTAAACACAACGGCAGGCTGAATACGCTCAAGAAGAGTATGGCTAAGTAATTGCAAATTTTGTTTTGCATAAGTTTCCATCGTAAAAACGGAAATTGATACAAATGTAAAAGAGCAAATAAAGAAAGTTATAGCAAAGATCGTAAATTGAGACTTTCTAAAAAGTGCATGTAGCGAAGTGGATTGATACAACTTAGATATCATAATCCTTACTCCGCGTTCTTAGCCAAGAGTAAAACTCTTGGATCAATATGGACCTTGGAATGGCTTAATGCATCTAAGTTAACTTTAAAAGTGGTGTAATTATTTTGATTATATAAACAAAAGATACTACCAACTTCACATTCTGGATTATTAATACTTAAAGAAAGCAAAGAACGATATGGATAATTCTGAATTAAATTTTGTTGCTGCTGAGGTGGTGTGGTAGAGAAATAAACAGCCTGGCAATGCGATTTAGAAAAATCTTTAGCATTAACGGTTTGTACACGATAATTATAAGATAATTGTTGAATATAAGACTGGAAGGTAGAAGTAATTGATGCATTATCAATTACGCAAAGAGTAGGTGTGCTTACATTCTCCCATTTGCTATAACTTAAGATAGATAAAGTGAGCACATAAAAATTATGTTTTGAATTGGCATAAGCAGGCCCACTCGTAGCAAACACTACAAGTATGCAAAATAATACTTTCTTAGCGGAGTGCCACATGGTGAGTTAATGCCAAATCAATTGCACGAATAATCTATTCTACATGAAGTTGAATAACTAAAAAAAGTTTAATATCTCATCTAATATCCAGTGAAAAGCCTAAAAAATGTACGCTTGATATGAAATGCTAGAAAAAGGGGTTGCAAAGGGAATGAGATGGTCTATAATGCACATCCATCGGCGGTGATGCAGATAGAAACTTGTTGAAAAACAGTTACTTGTGATTAGATTGGTTGCTTTAAGTGATGAATTTGATGGGAAGTTGGTTTAGAGAATAAGTTTTAAAAATATCGGAATTACCTGTTGACTTTTAAGAGATTAAGAGTAATATAGCCGACCTAGCTTGCTGGTGACGAACCAGTAAGAAGATCATTAAGAGAATTGAAGAACAACTTGTGTGGATTTTTACTGATTGATTAATCGAAATAATTTTCATTGATTGATTGGTTTAAATTACTCGAAGTTTATTTGAGCGAAATTTAAGTCAGTAATTGATGAGCCAGAATTGGTACCTTGTCTATAAATAAGGTGCAAAATGATTTTAACTGAAGAGTTTGATCATGGCTCAGATTGAACGCTGGCGGCAGGCTTAACACATGCAAGTCGAGCGGGGGAAGGTAGCTTGCTACTGGACCTAGCGGCGGACGGGTGAGTAATGCTTAGGAATCTGCCTATTAGTGGGGGACAACATCTCGAAAGGGATGCTAATACCGCATACGTCCTACGGGAGAAAGCAGGGGATCTTCGGACCTTGCGCTAATAGATGAGCCTAAGTCGGATTAGCTAGTTGGTGGGGTAAAGGCCTACCAAGGCGACGATCTGTAGCGGGTCTGAGAGGATGATCCGCCACACTGGGACTGAGACACGGCCCAGACTCCTACGGGAGGCAGCAGTGGGGAATATTGGACAATGGGGGGAACCCTGATCCAGCCATGCCGCGTGTGTGAAGAAGGCCTTATGGTTGTAAAGCACTTTAAGCGAGGAGGAGGCTACTTTAGTTAATACCTAGAGATAGTGGACGTTACTCGCAGAATAAGCACCGGCTAACTCTGTGCCAGCAGCCGCGGTAATACAGAGGGTGCGAGCGTTAATCGGATTTACTGGGCGTAAAGCGTGCGTAGGCGGCTTATTAAGTCGGATGTGAAATCCCCGAGCTTAACTTGGGAATTGCATTCGATACTGGTGAGCTAGAGTATGGGAGAGGATGGTAGAATTCCAGGTGTAGCGGTGAAATGCGTAGAGATCTGGAGGAATACCGATGGCGAAGGCAGCCATCTGGCCTAATACTGACGCTGAGGTACGAAAGCATGGGGAGCAAACAGGATTAGATACCCTGGTAGTCCATGCCGTAAACGATGTCTACTAGCCGTTGGGGCCTTTGAGGCTTTAGTGGCGCAGCTAACGCGATAAGTAGACCGCCTGGGGAGTACGGTCGCAAGACTAAAACTCAAATGAATTGACGGGGGCCCGCACAAGCGGTGGAGCATGTGGTTTAATTCGATGCAACGCGAAGAACCTTACCTGGCCTTGACATACTAGAAACTTTCCAGAGATGGATTGGTGCCTTCGGGAATCTAGATACAGGTGCTGCATGGCTGTCGTCAGCTCGTGTCGTGAGATGTTGGGTTAAGTCCCGCAACGAGCGCAACCCTTTTCCTTACTTGCCAGCATTTCGGATGGGAACTTTAAGGATACTGCCAGTGACAAACTGGAGGAAGGCGGGGACGACGTCAAGTCATCATGGCCCTTACGGCCAGGGCTACACACGTGCTACAATGGTCGGTACAAAGGGTTGCTACACAGCGATGTGATGCTAATCTCAAAAAGCCGATCGTAGTCCGGATTGGAGTCTGCAACTCGACTCCATGAAGTCGGAATCGCTAGTAATCGCGGATCAGAATGCCGCGGTGAATACGTTCCCGGGCCTTGTACACACCGCCCGTCACACCATGGGAGTTTGTTGCACCAGAAGTAGCTAGCCTAACTGCAAAGAGGGCGGTTACCACGGTGTGGCCGATGACTGGGGTGAAGTCGTAACAAGGTAGCCGTAGGGGAACCTGCGGCTGGATCACCTCCTTAACGAAAGATTGACGATTGGTAAGAATCCACAACAAGTTGTTCTTCATAGATGTATCTGAGGGTCTGTAGCTCAGTTGGTTAGAGCACACGCTTGATAAGCGTGGGGTCACAAGTTCAAGTCTTGTCAGACCCACCATGACTTTGACTGGTTGAAGTTATAGATAAAAGATACATGATTGATGATGTAAGCTGGGGACTTAGCTTAGTTGGTAGAGCGCCTGCTTTGCACGCAGGAGGTCAGGAGTTCGACTCTCCTAGTCTCCACCAGAACTTAAGATAAGTTCGGATTACAGAAATTAGTAAATAAAGATTGAGATCTTGGTTTATTAACTTCTGTGATTTCATTATCACGGTAATTAGTGTGATCTGACGAAGACACATTAACTCATTAACAGATTGGCAAAATTGAGTCTGAAATAAATTGTTCACTCAAGAGTTTAGGTTAAGCGATTAATCTAGATGAATTGAGAACTAGCAAATTAACTGAATCAAGCGTTTTGGTATGTGAATTTAGATTGAAGCTGTACGGTGCTTAAGTGCACAGTGCTCTAAACTGAAATGTTGAAGTTACTAACTTGTAGGTAACATCGACTGTTTGGGGTTGTATAGTCAAGTAATTAAGTGCATGTGGTGGATGCCTTGGCAGTCAGAGGCGATGAAAGACGTGATAGCCTGCGAAAAGCTCCGGGGAGGCGGCAAATATCCTTTGATCCGGAGATGTCTGAATGGGGGAACCCACCTACTTTAAGGTAGGTATTGCAACATGAATACATAGTGTTGCAAGGCGAACGAGGGGAAGTGAAACATCTCAGTACCCTTAGGAAAAGAAATCAATTGAGATTCCCTCAGTAGCGGCGAGCGAACGGGGATCAGCCCATTAAGTTATGTGTGTTTTAGTGGAACGCTCTGGGAAGTGCGAACGTAGAGGGTGATATTCCCGTACACGAAAGGGCACACATAATGATGACGAGTAGGGCGAGGCACGTGAAACCTTGTCTGAATATGGGGGGACCATCCTCCAAGGCTAAATACTCCTGACTGACCGATAGTGAACCAGTACCGTGAGGGAAAGGCGAAAAGAACCCCTGTGAGGGGAGTGAAATAGATCCTGAAACCGCATGCATACAAGCAGTGGGAGCACCTTCGTGGTGTGACTGCGTACCTTTTGTATAATGGGTCAGCGACTTATATTCAGTAGCGAGGTTAACCGTATAGGGGAGCCGTAGAGAAATCGAGTCTTAATAGGGCGTTTAGTTGCTGGGTATAGACCCGAAACCAGGCGATCTATCCATGAGCAGGTTGAAGGTTGGGTAACACTAACTGGAGGACCGAACCCACTGTCGTTGAAAAGCCAGGGGATGACTTGTGGATAGGGGTGAAAGGCTAATCAAGCCTGGTGATAGCTGGTTCTCCCCGAAAGCTATTTAGGTAGCGCCTCGGACGAATACCATAGGGGGTAGAGCACTGTTTCGGCTAGGGGGTCATCCCGACTTACCAAACCGATGCAAACTCCGAATACCTATGAGTACTATCCGGGAGACAGACTGCGGGTGCTAACGTCCGTAGTCAAGAGGAAAACAATCCAGACCGCCAGCTAAGGCCCCAAAATCATAGTTAAGTGGGAAACGATGTGGGAAGGCATAGACAGCTAGGAGGTTGGCTTAGAAGCAGCCACCCTTTAAAGAAAGCGTAATAGCTCACTAGTCGAGTCGGCCTGCGCGGAAGATGTAACGGGGCTAAAACTATGTGCCGAAGCTGCGGATGTATACTTTGTATACGTGGTAGGGGAGCGTTCTGTAAGCCGATGAAGGTGTGTTGAGAAGCATGCTGGAGGTATCAGAAGTGCGAATGCTGACGTGAGTAACGACAAAACGGGTGAAAAACCCGTTCGCCGAAAGACCAAGGGTTCCAGTCCAACGTTAATCGGGGCTGGGTGAGTCGACCCCTAAGGCGAGGCCGAAAGGCGTAGTCGATGGGAAAATGGTTAATATTCCATTACTTCTGTGTAATGCGATGAGAGGACGGAGAAGGCTAAATCAGCCTGGCGTTGGTTGTCCAGGTGAAAGGATGTAGGCATGTATCTTAGGCAAATCCGGGGTACTCTATGCTGAGATCTGATAGCAAGCTGTACTTGTACAGCGAAGTGGTTGATGCCATGCTTCCAGGAAAAGTCTCTAAGCTTCAGTTACACAGGAATCGTACCCGAAACCGACACAGGTGGTCAGGTCGAGTAGACCAAGGCGCTTGAGAGAACTCTGCTGAAGGAACTAGGCAAAATGGTACCGTAACTTCGGGAGAAGGTACGCTGTTGTTGGTGATGGAACTCGCTTCCTGAGCTGACGACAGCCGCAGAAACCAGGCCGCTGCAACTGTTTATTAAAAACATAGCACTCTGCAAACACGAAAGTGGACGTATAGGGTGTGATGCCTGCCCGGTGCTGGAAGGTTAATTGATGGGGTTAGCGTAAGCGAAGCTCTTGATCGAAGCCCCAGTAAACGGCGGCCGTAACTATAACGGTCCTAAGGTAGCGAAATTCCTTGTCGGGTAAGTTCCGACCTGCACGAATGGCATAATGATGGCGGCGCTGTCTCCAGCAGAGGCTCAGTGAAATCGAAATCGCTGTGAAGATGCAGTGTACCCGCGGCTAGACGGAAAGACCCCGTGAACCTTTACTGCAGCTTGACACTGAACTTTGACCTTACTTGTGTAGGATAGGTGGGAGGCTTTGAAGCTGGAACGCTAGTTCCAGTGGAGCCGTCCTTGAAATACCACCCTGGTAATGTTGAGGTTCTAACTCTGTCCCGTGATCCGGGACGAGGACCGTGTCTGGTGGGTAGTTTGACTGGGGCGGTCTCCTCCTAAAGAGTAACGGAGGAGTACGAAGGTGCGCTCAGCGTGGTCGGAAATCACGCGTAGAGTATAAAGGCAAAAGCGCGCTTAACTGCGAGACCCACAAGTCGAGCAGGTACGAAAGTAGGTCTTAGTGATCCGGTGGTTCTGTATGGAAGGGCCATCGCTCAACGGATAAAAGGTACTCTGGGGATAACAGGCTGATACCGCCCAAGAGTTCATATCGACGGCGGTGTTTGGCACCTCGATGTCGGCTCATCTCATCCTGGGGCTGAAGCAGGTCCCAAGGGTATGGCTGTTCGCCATTTAAAGAGGTACGCGAGCTGGGTTTAGAACGTCGTGAGACAGTTCGGTCCCTATCTACCGTGGGCGCTGGAAATTTGAGAGGATCTGCTCCTAGTACGAGAGGACCAGAGTGGACGAACCTCTGGTGTACCGGTTGTGACGCCAGTCGCATCGCCGGGTAGCTATGTTCGGAAGGGATAACCGCTGAAAGCATCTAAGCGGGAAGCCTACCTCAAGATAAGATTTCCCTAGGACTTTATGTCCTCTAAAGAGCCGTTCGAGACTAGGACGTTGATAGGTTGGATGTGGAAGCATAGTGATATGTGAAGCTGACCAATACTAATTGCTCGTGAGGCTTGACTATACAACACCCAAGCAGTTGTATATGAAGCATCAATCGATTCTTAAATATGCAAGACAACTTGATTTAGTTATACCTCTAGCTAAAATGAACAGATAAAGTAAGATTCAATTCAGCCCAGTCTGTTACAGATTTGGAAAACGCTTCGGCATCAAGTAAGACCTAAGCAAGTATCCATAAACAGTTGTGCTGGCGACCATAGCAAGAGTGAACCACCTGATCCCTTCCCGAACTCAGAAGTGAAACCTCTTAGCGCTGATGGTAGTGTGGGATTACCCATGTGAGAGTAAGTCATCGCCAGCTCATTATTCTAAACACCCCAATCTCAAAAGAGGTTGGGGTGTTTTTTT